>DATHWA010000248.1:0-5814 GCA_035461025.1 Gillisia sp.
CTAAGGTCGTGAGAGGTGGTATAGGTTAACTGTTTAAATTCTGCATTCACCTGTGTAAGATTAGCCAGAAGGGAATTGCGCTCTTCTTCCAATTTTTTAATATGGGTAATGTTTTTTGCGATGGCATAAATTAAATTTAAAGATGGTTCTGGAATGGAGGTCCAGGTGAGCCACACAATTTCACCTGATTTAGTCAAATACCGATTTTCAAAATTCAACAGCGGCACTTCTTTTTTAAGATGGTCTCTATGACCTGCAGTAATATTTCTATCCTCCGGGTATATATTATCACTTATTGGTTTGGAAAATAATTCTTCTTCCGTGTAACCTAATAGTTTAAGAAAAGCAGGATTTACTTTTCGGAAATATCCATCATAACCGGCAATGCATAAAAAATCTGAAGATGATTCGAAAAAATGTTCAAAGTTAAACTGCTCTCTAATTTTTGGGAGAGGATTATTTGAAATTTGTGTGGTATTGAATTCGTTGTTCATTTAAACGTGAATATAATATGGCGTTAATTGGTCTGAGGTGAGAAAGATTTGCCTTTTTCGAAAGTCAGGGCGCACTGAAGATTGGCTTTTATCATTGCTGAAATTTAGTTTCAGTAAAAAATTAATTAGTATAAGAGATTGCTGTACCACATATTTAACTCACCTAATAGATCTTTTTTGATTGGTTTTTCTAATATGTAAATTATGTTTTATCCCTTTTCACTTTTACGACATCTTGTTTTTCCCGTGATGAGGAAAGAATGAATACTTTGCAGTATTTTTTTAGGTCGACAGGCAATTTATCGTATTCTTCCATAAATTCAAATCCGGACATTCCTGGCAAACAGATATCGAAAAAAATAACATTGGGCAGCAGGGATTTGTTTCCCCTATTTTCCTGCAAATATTTCAGTGCTTCAGAAGCAGAGGAATATTGCATTCCTTTTTTCCGAAATTGTTTTTGGTAATCATTCGGCATGCAATATAGAAATTTATAAGGTTATCGTCAATGACCATAACACTTTCAATATTTACCATGGGTCTGTTCTGTTGGTGGTCTTGCATGTATTTTAATTAAATATGTATAGATACAAACAGTGATTCTACAGGAGACAATGTTGCAATGTTTCACTGATTCTTAATCATTTTCTTTAGACAAAATTCCTGAATTTCGCTCACCTAAAATTTTATCCAAATCAGTTTTTTCCACCACCTCTTTTGTCAGCAGGAGTTGGGCAAGGTCTGTGAGCTCAGGCTTATGATCCATGAGGATTTTTTTGGTTCTTTCATAGGCTGTGCCTATCAAATCACGAACTTTATCATCTATTAATTGCGCCATATTTTCACTGTAAGGTTTTGAAAGGATGCGGTCATTTTGGCCGGTGGAATCATAATAACTCAAGGGGCCAATTTCCTTATCCAGGCCATAAAAAGCCACCATGGTATAGGCCTGTTTGGTCACTTTTTCCAGATCATCCAGGGCCCCGGAAGAGATCTCGTTAAAAATCACTTCTTCTGAAGCCCGCCCGCCAAGAGATGCGCAAATTTGATCCATGAACTGTGCCCTGGTCACAATCTTGCGCTCCTCTGGAAGATACCAGGCAGATCCTAATGATTTTCCCCTTGGGATAATAGATATTTTGACCAGTGGATCCACATTTTTCAAATACCAACTGGCAACAGCGTGCCCTGCTTCGTGATAGGCTACAATATTCTTTTCTGCAGGTGAAATAATATTTCCTTTTCGTTCAAGTCCGCCAATCAAGCGGTCCCGGGCATCCATGAAATCCTGTTGTTCTATAAATTCCTTCCTTTTACGGGCGGCGATGAGCGCTGCTTCATTGCATATATTTGCAATATCTGCTCCGGAGAATCCCGGGCTTAATGAGGCAAGTTCTTCCACATCTATATCTTTTGCCAGCTTAAGATTCTGGATATGTACCCCAAAGATCTCGATTCGATCATGCTTATTGGGGAGTTCCAGGTATATGTGCCTGTCAAACCTGCCGGGACGTAAAAGTGCTTTATCAAGAATATCGGGCCTGTTGGTAGCGGCAAGGACAATGACGCCTGTATTATCTCCAAAGCCATCCAATTCTGTTAATAGTTGGTTTAGGGTGTTTTCTCTTTCATCATTGGATTGAAGTGCATTTACCTTTTCCCGGGAACGGCCCACAGCATCTATCTCATCAATAAAAATAATACTCGGTGCCTTTTCCTTTGCCTTTTTGAATAGGTCCCGAACCCTGGAAGCACCTACGCCTACGAACATCTCCACGAATTCTGAACCCGATAATGAGAAAAAAGGAACGTTCGCTTCCCCGGCCATCGCTTTTGCAATTAGGGTTTTTCCGGTTCCGGGTGGTCCTACCAGTAAAACTCCCTTGGGGATTTTTGCTCCCAATTTGGTATAGGTCAAAGGGTTTTTAAGAAAATCTACCACCTCCATCACTTCTGATTTTGCTTCACTTAAACCTGCGACATCTTTAAAGGAGACCGGACTTTTCTTGCCTGCTTCGGAGATCCTGGCGGTGGACTTTCCAAAACTGGAAAATGGACTTGAGGCACCACCGGAGCTCATTCTGCGTATCAGGAAAAGCCAGAATAGCAGCAATATTCCAATTGGAAGCAGCCAGCGCAGTAGATCTCCAAAGTTCGTCCGGTTAATATATTGAACATCTATTTTGTCTTCCGGTAAGAAATCCTGCTGTGCTTTTTCAAGCTTATTTTCAAAACTCTCTACAGAACCCAGAGTCATTGTATAATGAGGCCCTAACTCAGGACGTGACATGTCCTCATATTCAGGATCTTGAAAATGTTCTTTTTTGATGTAGATCTCTGCTATTTCTTTATTAACCACCACCAACTTTTCAACCTGCTGCTGCTCAAGAAAATCCCGTTCAAACTCTAACCAGGTTATTTCCTTGCTTTCTGTGAAGGGGTTAAAGAAGGTGAGCATAAGGAAAAAGGTAAATATCATGACATAAAACCAGCTAAAGCCTATACCTCCGGGTGGCTTTTTTGGATCTTCCTTGTTAGAAGTTCCGGGTTTCGTGTTCCTGGTTTTCTGCTCTTTCATTTTGCATAAATTCAAATTGTTCCATTAAGTTGCTGCATTTTTAAGAGATGATAAAGCTTATTTATATTGCTGAAGTTTTATTGGTTTCATTACACCCCTGCTAAAGTTTTCCTTTGTTTTTTCCTACCCTGGTAATATTAGGATCTATAAGGAATTGTTACTCTCATAAATTGAATTTCAGCTTAAAGTTATCTGAAATTTGTAACCTTTGAAATGATATAAATCATTATTAATCAGGATAATTATCAGTTCTAAAGTGTGAAGGATACTTAATTTTGATAAAGGATGTTAAGAAGGTTGAAAGAGTTTACGATTTGGATTGGATGAAAAATTATATCAAGTTAAAAACTTTTTGCGTACCTCATGAGTTCTTTCCCTGGCAATTTTTCTAGCTGATAAGTGGTCAAATAACCAATCTGGATTTTCCTTTATTGTTAGTTTCCAGACATCGATTATAAGGAAGAGGATTTAAGGTATCCCAGGTCTTTGAATTATTTTAATTTTATGGTTTTTGGAATGATTTGCAAATAAGGTTCATACTTTAATTCCCGCTTAGAAAGAAAAAATTTTAATCCCGGGTGAGGCTCTTATTACAGAAATAAAGCAATTGTTGCCCCAAAATTAAGGCTTAGGTATTGTTCCTTCAAAGAGGGCAAACCATGTTAATATTGCAACAAGAATAACTATGATGGCTATGATCCACCATTTGTAGTTAGGTTCCGTGTTCTTTGCCATTTTATTATTCATTATTTCATAATAAGTTAATCATCAGCAAGATATGAACAATAAAAATTAACTAGAATTTGACGTTTAAGAAAGTTCCTTCACTATTTAGAAACGAAATTTATTCCATTTAACTAATTGCTTTTTTTCAATAATGACAAATATCATAGTTTCCCTGTTGTGTTCATGTTAATTTAGATAACTAAAATTTTTCCCCTCTCCCCCCTTTGTTTTTTCGTGGCAGGTTCAAATTTTACACCCCGAAAAATTGGTTAGCATGGGGGTTCATTGCCTCTTCTTTTAATTCCATTGCAAACCCATTTCCAGGAAGAAAGAACAACCTGTTTTTCGCACTCAAATAATACCGGTTATCACTTCTCTTTTCAGCAAGTTTTCCGGTTAAAGATCCAATAGTTGTCAATGAAAAATTAAGGCAATGATATCTACCGGAAAGAATATAACGCATAACCTAAGCGATTATGAAAAGGAACGAACTTCCTTTTCCTGGGAGGCTGTAAGCAGGGAATTAGATACTGGTCCTGAAGGAAGTGGGAATAACATCGCACACCTGGCAGTGGACCGCCATGCAGGGGGAGCAATAAAAGATACCATCGCCTTCCGGTTTATTCGAAAAGACAAGAGCGTGATGGATTTCACCTATTCCCGTTTAAAAGAAGAAACCTCCAGATTCGCCAATGTACTTACTTCTCTGGGGATTCAAAAAGGGAACACCGTTTTTTCCCTGGCCGGCAGGATTCCGGAGCTGTATATCACGGCCCTGGGAACTCTAAAAACCACGGCGGTGTTTTGTCCGCTATTTTCCGTTTTCGGGCCTGAACCCGTTTTTCAGCGGCTGCATAAAGGGGAGGCAAAAATTTTGGTTACCACCTCGGCTATCTATGAAAAAACAGTCAAGCAACTGGAAGAAAAGCTTCCTTCCCTGCAACATATTATCCTGAGCGATCTTGAGGAACATCGGTCAGAAAAGGTGCTTTCCTGGAGCCGACTTATGAAAGAGGCTTCTACAGATTTTAAGATCCCGGCCACCGCACCTGAAGATTCCGCTTTGCTGCACTTCACCAGCGGCACCACCGGAATGCCCAAGGGAGCTTTACATGTTCACAGAGCCGTACTTACACATTATATCACCGGGAAATATGTGCTGGATTTTCACCCCGGGGACATCTTCTGGTGCACTGCAGATCCCGGCTGGGTTACCGGCACTTCCTACGGAATTCTTGCCCCGCTGGTTAACGGCGTTACTTCCATCATCGACCAGGAGGAATTTGATGCGATGCGCTGGTATTCCATCCTGGAGGAACAGAAAGTAAATATATGGTACACGGCTCCTACCGCCATAAGGAGACTAATGCGGATGGAAATAAAACCCAGGGAAAAATTTAACCTGGATTCATTACGGGTGATCCTAAGCGTGGGAGAACCTCTTAGTGCCGAGGCGGTGCTTTGGGGGGAACGCAACTTCGGGATTCCTATCCTGGACAATTGGTGGCAAACAGAAACCGGAGGCATAATGATCGCCAATTATCCCTCGTTACAGGTAAGACCTGGCTCTATGGGCAAACCCCTGCCGGGGGTGGAAGCCGCCGTGGCCGAAGTGACTGAAGACTGATTGAGGTTCATCGAAGAAGCGGAAGAGCAGGGACATCTCGTCTTGAAAAAAGGTTTTCCCTCCCTGTTCCGTACCTATCTTCATGAAGAAGAACGTTTCAACAAATGCTTTTCTGATGACTGGTACCTTACCGGCGATCTGGCCAAGAAGGATGTGGACGGATATTACTGGTTTATTGGCAGGGCAGACGATATCATAAAAACCAGCGGCCATATGGTAGGACCATTTGAAGTGGAAAGCACCCTAATGAGGCATCCTGCCGTTGCTGAAGCTGCTGTAATAGGGAAGCCCGAAGCCTCTATTGGCGAACTTGTCAAAGCCTTTATCGTCCTGAAACCGGGCAACGAGCCCACAGAGGAGACCAGGCTGGATATTACGGGATTTGCCCG
>DATHWA010000249.1:0-2333 GCA_035461025.1 Gillisia sp.
AAAATATTTGCAGCCTTTATTGACCCTGCTCTTGCTGGGGAATATATCGCAGGGGCTATTATCCTGGGAGCCGCGCCGTGCACGGCCATGGTCTTTGTCTGGTCTTATTTAACCGATGGGGACCCAAATTACACCCTAATGCAGGTTTCTGTGAACGACCTTATAATCCTGTTCGCCTTCGTCCCCATTGTAGGATTGCTCCTTGGGATCACAGATGTGGTAGTTCCTTATGAGACCCTTATATTAAGTATTGTAATTTATGTTGTTGTTCCATTGGTTGCGGGAATTCTCACCAGTAAACTGCTCATCAAAAGGCATGGAAAGGATTGGTTTCAATCAGATTTTCTGCCAAAATTAAAACCTGTAAGCGTTATCGCCCTACTGCTAACCCTTGTGCTGCTTTTTGCCTTCCAGGGAGGAAATATTTTGAACAATCCTTTAATCATATTTTTGATCGCAGTGCCGCTTATTATTCAAACCTACTTTATCTTTTTCGCCACATGGTTTGCCGGTAAAAAGATGAAATTACAACACCAGGTTTGTGCCCCCGCTGCAATGATAGGTGCAAGTAATTTCTTTGAATTATCTGTAGCTGTAGCTATAGGCCTTTTTGGACTTGACAGTCCTGCGGCACTGGTTTGTGTAGTTGGGGTATTGGTAGAGGTGCCGGTAATGCTTTCGCTGGTGAATTATGCCAATAAAAAGAAGTATTGATCAAGGATTTTCTTGAATATTATTTTTAATTTGAAAGGTCGCCGTTATTGGTGACCTTTTACTTTCATTTTTGCATTCAGAAAATAGGTGATTTAAAATTTTTAGGGAGCTGAAGAGTATTGAGAATTGAGAGGCCCTTTGCCACCATTGGTGGAGTTAAAAATTTATACTCAAATCCCCTTTTCCTGAAGCTGACCTTTTATTCCGCCCATGTCTGAAAGGCTCAAGGTTCCACATTTTATAGCTGTTTCCCCGCACTCTCTTAATGATTTGCCTTGCAACCACTCGCGGATAAATCCGGCATCAAAATTATCGCCGGCACCGGTAGTATCGGCTATTTTGAGATTTTCACTTAATTCTGAAGGGATTTCTAAATGAAAAATATTCTCCCCTGTAAAAACGCTTGCTCCCTCCCCACCTCTTTTAATTACTACAATTTCTGAAAATTCTGAAAGCCATTTTCCTGCTTCCACTACATCAGTTTTTCCGGATATGTTTTTAGCCTCTTCCTCATTAGGAAGAAAAACATTTATATACGGCAAAAGCTCTTTTACTTTATCCCAGTCATTATCCGGGGACCAGTTGGTATCAAGGGAGGTGGTGATTCCTTTGCTTTGTAGATCCTTCAGCACTTCCGGCCAAAAATCAAGGAGCTGCTCCAGCAAAAAATATCCGGCAATATGTAAATGACTGGTGCTTTTTAATACTTCAGAATCTAATATGTCCGCAGCAGAAAGACTTGCCATGGAACCGGGATACGTTAACATTGCCCTGTCCTCGAAATAAGAAAGCCCAAGTCCAACCGAAGTCTTTACTTCAGGTTTTACGATGACATTTTCTGTTGAAATATCCAGGCTAGAAAGTTTTTCAAGCAGAATAGAACCGAATGCATCATCTCCAACCGCAGCTATAAAACCGACTTTCCCACCTAATTTCCTAAACTGGGATGCAAAAATAGCAGCAGATCCTCCCAGTTCTACAGCATAATCATCCACTATTTGCTCTGCCTGTCCATACACAGGTTTTACCTTTCCGGTCATTAAAATATCCAGACAGAGATCTGCTACTACAGCGACATCGTATTTCATTATGTTTTTAAGATTATTGGTTTAATTCTTTATAACTAACCTCTTTAAAAATAACCACATCTTCCCCTCCATGATTTTGTAGACCTATATATCCGGAATTAGGTCTTGGCCCTCTATCCGGTTCATAAGATTCTACTTTTTCAGGAACAGGATCTCCTTCGGTGAAGTCGGTTACAAGAACTCCATTTACGTGAACTAAAGTTCTGTCACCATTAAGGGTGATTTCCATTGTATTCCATTCTCCTGGTTTCCCAGGTGAAGCCTTGGCTTTTGTAAAAGAATAAAGTACCCCTGTTTTATGGTAGTCCCCACCACGATCATCAATTTGCACCTCATAACCTTTGTTGACCGGCATCCAGGCTTCCTCCGGCTTTTCTGGTATTCGAATAAAAACCCCTGCGTTGTTTTCATCGGCACCTTTATAGACTACCCTTATTATAGCATTATCAAACTTTCTTTCTGTATAATATAAAAGCCCCATTCCTCCTGAAGTTTTTAATAAGCCGTCTTCAAGGATAAATTGCCCGTCGC
>DATHWA010000250.1:0-3227 GCA_035461025.1 Gillisia sp.
GCTCGAAACCATCCACCGATAACCCACAACTTACAACCAACAACCGCCGACTTTTCCGTCCTCCGTTTGGAAAGATCACGCCCAATCAAATAAAAGAATTAAAAAAACTGGATTATGAAATTGTGATGTGGGAGGTAATAAGTGGAGATTACAACAGTAGCACTTCACATCAAGTTTGCTATAAAGAAGTAATTACTCAGGCAAAACCCGGCAGTATTCTTGTGTTCCATGACAGCATTAAAGCCTCCGGAAATTTAAAAAAGATCCTGCCACAGATCCTTGAATATTATAAGAATAAAGGTTTTGCCTTTGAGGCGCTTTAAACATATTCCTTGAGCAGGCCTATTAAGGTATTGGCATCCTGCTCCCCGCTTTGCCTCCACTTCATTTCCCCCTTTTTGTAGATCATTAAAGTAGGAAGGCCTTTAACACGCAATGCTTCTGCCAGCTGGGTGTTTTTGTCAACATCAATCTTAATAACCTTGGCCTTGTCGCCAAGAGCAGCTGCAACATCTCTAAGGACAGGATGCATGGCTGTGGAAGCCTCGTTCCATTCGGTATAAAAATCCAATAACACCGGAATGTTAAGATCAATTAATTCCCCAAATTTTGACATAAGCTAAAAGCTAAATTTTGATTAGATTCTTACACCGTCAGTATGATGCATATCAAAGATAGTAATTTCTCTGAATTATGCGGGCCTTGGCCCTTTTCGTAATTCAATCACACTTATTTCCGGCCAAATTCCTACTCGCCCGGGATAGGCCAGGTAGCCGAACCCACGGTTAACATTAATATATCTGCCAAATTCCTCATAGACCCCTGCCCAGTTTTCATAGCGGTATTGTACCGGGCTCCACTTAAACCAGCCGGGAATTTCAATTCCAAACTGCATACCGTGAGTATGTCCGCTAAGAGTGAGTTGATAATTATTAGGATCATTCTTGATTTTTTCCTGCCAGTACGATGGATCGTGGCTAAGAAGGACTTTAAAGTCTTTTTCGCTAAGGCCCCTCCCGGCTTTATCAAGATCTCCCTTTTTCTTAAATCCTCCGGTTCCCCAGTTTTCAACGCCAACAAATGCGATTCGTTCCCCGTTTTTTTCAATAAGCCTGTGCTCATTTAATAACAGGTTCCACCCCATTTTGGAATGCACTCCCTTCAAAGCATCCAGGTTTGCAAGCTTGTCCCTGTCACTATCCCAGCTTACATAATCTCCGTAATCATGATTACCAAGGACAGAGAAGACTCCATCCCGGGCTTTTATTTTTGAAAAGGTAGAGGTCCAGGGGGCCATCTCATCGGCCATATTATTTACAAGATCTCCCGTAAAAAACACACTATCACTCTCCTGCTCATTAATAAGGTCAATAGCATATTCAATTTTCTCTTTGTTGTCAAAACTTCCACTGTGAATATCACTTATCTGGGTGATCCTGTAACCATCAAAAGAATCCGGAAGGTCATCAAAATGAAGAGTATACTTTAAAACCTTATAGTTATATTTCCCCTGGACCATTCCGTATAACAAAGATGCAAAAGGAATAGCAGCTACCCCAAGGGCGATCTGGCTCAAAAATTTTCTCCTGGAAGGAATGCTAAAATTAGCGGAAGGTGTAAATAGCCTGTTATATCCTGCAAACAGGAACCTTCCAATGTCTTCCCCAAACATAAATAGAGTAACGATAAGATTCCCGGCCATGATTGCCAGGACCAAGCCCAGGGAATAAGCCCTTGCTCCGGTAAAGCCCCCATCTGGATTAGGTTGATTCCATTCATAAATAAAATATGCAAGGATCCCGGCAGAAATCAATACATAAGGAATAACAAGCCAATAGGTTTTACTTAAAGTTCGAATTGCCTGAAAGGCATACATATTAATAAGAAGATATATAACAATAAAAATGATCCAGCGCATTAGGAGGTCTTAATTTTTGCAAAGGTACTGCTAATGATGTGCCATAAAATTCACAAAAGGTTAAATTAAATCAATTTACCTATAGAGGAAAGACATAGGTTATTTCCCGGGAACCATACATAGAAAAGCAGGAATTTGCTTCCTGCTTTTTCAAATTTCTAGTGTTCATTTTTATTGGGAGGTCCAGCCACCATCAAGAGTATATGATGACCCTGTGATGGAAGAAGAATTTTCTGCAGCAAGAAATAATGCAAGTTCTGCAATCTTCTCCCCGGGTATAAACTCCTTCACCGCCTGCTTTTTAAGCATTACCTTATGAACCACTTCCTCTTCAGAGAGTCCGTGGGCTTTCGCCTGATCTTTTATTTGCCCCTCCACCAGAGGGGTTTTAACGTAACCCGGGCAAATAGCATTACAGGTAATATTGGATCCCGCACCCTCAAGCCCGAGCACTTTGGTAAGCCCAATTATTCCATGTTTGGCTGAAACATAAGCCGATTTATACTCTGAAGCTCGCAAACCATGGACAGAGGATATGTTGATGATCCTTCCGAAGCCATTTTTTTCCATCCCAGTCCAGACTGCCTTCGATGCTATATAAGCTGCGGTGAGATTAACAGCTATGATCGAGTTCCATTTTTCCAATGGAAAATCTACCAAAGGAGAAACAAATTGAATACCTGCATTATTGATAAGTACATCAATAGCTCCAAAGTTTATAAAGGTTTCCCGGACAAGCTCCTCTATAGCCTCAGGCTGCATTAGATTAGCATTCGAGAAGCCGGTTTCTACATTGTACTTGTCGGCAATTTCTGCGGCTATTTTTCCTCCGTGGGCCTCCAGGCCGTGGAACATTATATTATAACCCTCCCTGGCAAATGCAACGGCAATTGTATAGCCTATACCGCTGGTGCTACCGGTAATCAATGCTGTTTTAGCCATTATTTAAAAAGTTTAAAATTATCCTGTTGAATTGTTCCGGCTGGTCCATTGTAACTCCATGCCGGGATTGGCTCACCACCTCTACACGGGCGTTATCCATTTTTTCGGCATATGCTTCTTTTAAAGATACCGGGGTATAATCCATGTCTGATGCTACCACCAGCGTTGGAACTTTTATGTCCTTGATCTTCTTTCCAATCCCCCAGTTCATAAGAGTTATGAATGAATTATAATAGACGCCAACTGGGTTTTTTCTGGCCCTATTAAAAAAGGCATTTCTAAGTTCTTCCTGCTCATCTTCCGGGAACATACCTGCTGCTATTTGCCTGGCTAGTGGCTCCACCCCCACCGTATTCAGAGTTTTTGT
>DATHWA010000251.1:0-5910 GCA_035461025.1 Gillisia sp.
AAACCATGGCTGCCTCTGCAAAATATTAACCATCTAAAAAATTCAATATTATGGATACTAGTTCGATTATTAATTTAGGAAAAAAATATCTAAAAGGGAAAGTAGCTCTTAAGGCGGGAAAGGCCGTTTTAAATAAACGCACAGGGTTGATAGGCCTTGGTATAGGTGCGGTAGCAGGTGCTGGTTATCTTACTTATAGTTTACTTAATAAGAACAAAAGGAAGAAAGAGGATATTACCCATATAGATAATATAGAGAATAACAATCCCGGGATACCCGGAGAGAAAAAGATAGTGGTATAATTGGAAATAACCATTTAAAAGAAAAGAGAAGCAAATTAAAATAGCTTCTCTTTTCTTTTTTATTCATTTTCAAAAGAATGATATCTCTTTTCTGAAAAAATTCTCAATGTTCTTGATTATGTGCTTCCCGGGCTTCTTCATAAGTTTTATGAATTGTACCTTTCCCATGCTCTTTAGGTGAATAAATAGTATAGACCTTCAGGTCTACTTGGCCTGTATTCTTCACATTATGGTAATATCCTGCAGGAATAAATATAGCCCAATCATCGGTTACGGTTTCATCAAAAGAAAGATCCTCCCGTGTCTTACCCATTAATACACGACCCTCTCCCTGCTCAATTCTTATAAACTGGTCATGTCCCTCATGCACTTCCAGATCTATTTCTTCTCCCGGTTTTACAGACATTAAAACCATTTGCATGTATTTGCCTGTCCATTGCTCTGTCCTGTAGTGATCGTTATTAACTGTAGCTTCTTCAATATTTAAAACCCAAGGTTCACCCCCCTCTTCTTCAGGTTCATTGTTTGTTTCAATATTGACGTTTACCGTCTCTGCGCTATTTTCAGGTTGAGAATTATTCCCTTTACACCCGGTAAGGGAGCAAATGAAAATTCCTCCCAGGAAAGACAGAAATCTAAGATTGAAAAATATTGTTGTTTTCATGG
Source organism: Gillisia sp. (assembly GCA_035461025.1). Taxonomy (GTDB): domain Bacteria; phylum Bacteroidota; class Bacteroidia; order Flavobacteriales; family Flavobacteriaceae; genus Gillisia. Next base: position 969 of record DATHWA010000251.1, read on the forward strand.
TTGATTAAATGATAAACAGTCCTAAGCATGTTTGTATGTTTATATATTCAAAATTATGAAAATCAGGTTAAAATCTATGTTCCACTTCCTTTTTGGAGAATAATATATCAGGGAAAATCCGATATTAGCTTTTGTTCCCGGTATTCATAGTCGCACCAGCTGAAATTATCGAGATCATCTTTTAAATGAAGACTATATGATATTATTAAATACATTCGACGCCAGTCTTCCCCTAACAAATCCTGTATTAAAATTCCTTCTCATATTAGTAATCATCCTTGCGGCGCCTCTAATTTTGAACAGGATAAAGATCCCCCCATTATTAGGAATGATAATAGCCGGAGCCATAGTGGGTCCTTACGGATTTTACCTTATGGAAAGGGACAGCAGTATAATCCTATCCGGAACAGCAGGGTTGTTGTACATCATGTTCCTGGCAGGCCTCGAGATAGATATGGCCGATTTTAAGAAAAATTCTAAAAAAAGCATGGTCTTTGGCCTCTACACCTTTTTAATTCCAATGACCCTTGGCACCCTAACGGGATTATATGTACTGAATTTTTCAATTTTCACCTCTGTTCTACTTGCCAGTATGTTCGCTTCGCACACCCTAATAGCTTACCCTCTCGTAAGCAAACTGGGAGTCGCTAAAAACAGAGCAGTAAATATTGCAGTTGGTGGAACTATGATAACCGATACTCTGGCGCTTTTGGTACTTGCAGTAATAGTGGGTATGACAACCGGGGAAGTAAATACTGAATTTTGGGTGAGGCTTACTGTTTCGCTTATTATTTTTGCTTTTATAGTTATGTTTATCTTTCCCATTATTGGAAGATGGTTTTTCAAAAATTTTGAAGACAAAGTTTCCCAGTACATTTTTGTTCTGGTCATGGTATTTTCAGGTGCCGTTCTTGCAGAAATCGCCGGAATAGAAGCCATTATTGGTGCTTTTCTCGCAGGTCTGGCTATGAATAGACTTATCCCCCACACCTCTCCACTAATGAACAGGATAGAATTTGTAGGGAATGCCATTTTTATTCCTTTTTTCTTAATAGGGGTAGGGATGCTTATAGATTACCGGGTATTTTTTCAGGATCTGGAAACGCTCAAAGTAGCGGCGGTGATGACGGTCATAGCCACATTATCAAAATTCAGCGCGGCCTGGTTAACGCAAAAAACCTTCAGATTTACTTCTACAGAACGGGGTTTGATCTTTGGATTGAGCAATGCACAGGCCGCCGCTACCCTGGCAGCAGTTTTAGTAGGTTACAATATAATTTTGGATGAGACGGCGGCGGGGGAACCTGTTAGATTATTAAACGACAGTGTTTTAAATGGCACAATCCTTATGATCCTAATTACCTGTACCATCTCTTCTTTCGTTGCTCAAAAGGCGGCCAAAAAACAATCATTGGCAGATGCTTCTTCTACAGATACCGATGATAAAGAAACAATTGAAAAGATCCTTATTCCCATTAGTTATAGTGAAACCACAGATGAACTTGTTAATCTTGGTCTTATAATTAAATCAAAAAAGAATGTGGATGGTTTATATGCTCTAACCATAATAAATAATGCTACCACAGATGAGCCGGCAGTAAAGAAAGCGGGGAAGCTGCTTAATCAGGCTTCAGTCATGGCTTCTTCCACAGATAATTTCATACATGAACTATTGCGTTATGACATAGATATTGTGAATGGGATTACCAGCGTAGTGAGGGAGAAAGGTATAACAGATCTTATCCTGGGGCTCCACCAGCAATCGGGAATTTCAGATTCCTTCCTCGGAAAACTAACCGAGGGAATCCTTACAAAATGCAATACTACAACCTTGATCTACAAAGCTGCACAGCCGCTTGCTACAATAAAAAGACAACTGGTCATTGTCCCTGCAAAAGCCGAAAGAGAAATTGGCTTCCCTTTCTGGCTTGTCAAAGTATGGAATATTGCCCGCAATACAGGGGCTAAGCTTGTTTTTTATGCGACCCCGGACACCCTCGAATATATTGAAAAAGTTCATGAAAAACACCCAATAGAGTGCGAATTTAAAGTCTTTAATCGTTGGAACGATTTTCTCATTTTATCCAGGGAAATTCAAAAGAACGACAATCTCTTTATTGTTATGAGCAGACCGGACAAGTTATCATATCAAAAAAATATGAAAAATATTCCCGATTATTTAAACAACTATTTCCGGTCAAATAGCTTTATCCTGGTTTTCCCTATACAGGCCGGGGTTGCAGATACCAGAGGTATAGATCTCACCAATCCATCTTTGATGGAACCTATAGAACGGTTGGATGAAATTGGAAAAACTATTGCCGGATTATTTAGAAAAAAATAAATTAACCTTAATAAAAAAAAAGAGGTTATCTTAAAAGACAGCCTCTTTTTTTATTAATACTAGTAGTTCACCCAAAATGCTTGTAAATGTGCCTGTATATGCGTATTAACGCAATAGCTATTTATAAAAAATCACTCTTTTAAAGCTTAAATTTTTAAAGTTAAAAGCCTAATATCCAGATTATTACAGTTAAAAAATTGTGCAAAGTTCTAAAATTTTTCTTATTTTTAAGAAACGTCTAACATCATGAAGCTGAATCAATATGAGTGGGATCCGGTGGAAGATTTGATTGCAGAAGGAGCTTTTGCAGAGGTTTTTAAAGCCAGGGATACTAACAACGAAAATCGATTTGTTGCCTTAAAAATTTATAAAGAGGGAATTTCTAAAGGTCCTTCTAGTAATACAATAGGTAACAAATATACTCTGGAAAAAGAATTCAGAAAAATAGACGGATTATCCCATAGCAATGTTATAAGTTTTTATGGGTTGGATTATATTACTTATAAGGATGGTCTTGGCAGGACTTCAAATTATCCCGTTATAATTATGGAGTATGCCAGTGAAGGGACACTCCTCCAATACATTCAAAATCACAAAAACTCCGAAATCCTTGACGACCTGATTATTCAAATTATCAATGGTGTAGCTTACCTTCATAAGGAGGGAACAATACACCGGGATCTCAAACCCGGCAATATATTAATTTCTCTGAACAGGCGTAATGAACCTGTAGCAAAAATTACTGACTTTGGTATAAGCAGGGACACTATTGAGGATCAAAACCTTGAGCAATCTGTTACTGAAGGAGTAGGGACTCCGCATTATATGGCGCCTGAGCAATTTTTTAAAAAGAGATTTGGTATTAATGGAGAAATAAGTGAGGAAACTGATATATGGGGGTTGGGCATTATTTTTTACCGCATGTTGACCGGAAAGCGACCCTTTGGTCACGATATTAAAGATTATGAGCTGGTAAGGGAAATGATCATAAATGATGAGCCGGATATATCTATAGTTCCTGAAAAATATAGGGAACTAATCAAATCTTGTCTTCAAAAAAAGGCCAGTCACAGACCAAATAATGCCAATGATCTCATAAAGAAAATAGGGGTACCGGAAAAATTGGAAGAAGAAGCCACGGTGATTGCGTCCAAATCAAGGGATGAAGAAGATGTGACACAGATGGCGCCCTCTGTTAGCGGTTCAAAAGGCAATAAAAAAAAGAAACGCATGATGATTCCTATAGCCATCTTCTTCATTATAGGGATGGCAATTGCAGGGTTTTTCTTTTTTCAAGGTGATGAAACTCCCTCCCAACTTGCTGTAGTACAGCTCAACCAAAAATTCGGGTATATAGATAGAAATGGCGATAAAGCAATTCCGTTTAGGTACGATGGTGCCTGGGCTATGTCTGAAGGCCTGGGCCTGGTTCAAACAAATGGAAAATGGGAATTCATTAATGATAATGGAGAGGTTCAAATAGATATGCAGTTTGATGATGCCCTTCCATTTTCAGACGGTTTAGCTGCTGTTAAAATTGGAGAGGAATGGGGATTTATTGATAAGGAGGGACAAATGGTAATTAAGCCTGAGTATGATTACGCGCGTTCATTCGAAGAAAGCCTGGCCCCTGTTCTGGTCAAGGATAATTGGGGCTTTATTAACCAGGACAATGAATTTGTCATCACTCCTCAATTCGAATCTGCCTATTCTTTTTCAGAAGGATTTGCTACAGTAAAATTAAATAGTAAGGAAGGCTTTATAAATACAAAGGGAAATCAGGTTATTCCCCCTCGATATGACCTGGCCTTATCATTTTCAGATGGACTGGCTGCCGTCAACCTTGATGGTAAATGGGGCTTTATTGATAGAACTGGGGTTGTAGTCATTGATCCCATTTATGATCACACATGGGGTTTTTCAGAAGGATTGGCGCCAGTGGCGGTTGATGGGAAATGGGGTTTCATTAATAAAAACGGAGAAATGGTTATCACCGTCAAATATGATGGGGCATCCGGTTTTTCAAACGGCTTATCAGCTGTAAGAATAAAGGATAAGGAAGGATTTATTGATAAAGAAGAGAAAACTGTCATTCCCTTTTCATTCCAATATGCAGATGCATTTTCAGAAGTATCTAAATAAATAACCTAGCGAAGGATGTAGAACTTTAAACCAGGCACTGATGGAAACCGAAAAAATAACAATTTATCCTCCGGCATGCTTCAGTAAGATAGGTGAAAGATCAAATAACGAAGATGCTGTTTATCCTAAGGAGGCCTCTACATCCAATAGGTTGTTTATAGTTTGTGATGGGGTGGGCGGCCAACAAAAAGGTGAGGTGGCATCTGCTTTGGCCTGTAAATATTTTGCTGAATATATCCATCAAAATAAATTGAATGCTGATCCTAAAAAATTCTTTGAATCCGCCCTCGTGTATGCTGAAGAAAAAATGGAGGATCATATTAAAGAGCATCCTGAATGTTCGAAAATGGCAACCACGCTAACCCTCTTATTTTTCCCTCCAGACTTCAGTACTGCACATTTAATTTGGGTGGGGGATAGCCGAATTTATCATATAAGGGATAGAAAGGTTCTTTT
>DATHWA010000252.1:0-3618 GCA_035461025.1 Gillisia sp.
TGTGTTTCATAAGAATCGGAATACTGCCATAGGAATTAAGACCGGCCGGCAGCTTCTGGTATTTCACGATATGGAAAATGCCGCTCCTACCTACAGCTTTCTAAAAGATTACATAACTGAAAAAGACATCGAAAAACTTACCGAACGGCCGGTGAGGAACCTGATTGACATCAACAACCTGAGGCTACTGAAAATTGACAGCAGTGCTATATATCAAATTCCCGATCTCTCCCCGGATGTCCTGCTGCTTTCCAACTCTCCCCGAATCAACCTGGAACGACTAATAAAAGAACTGCAACCGGGATTGATCATTGCCGATGGGAGCAATTATCCTTCAGCAATAAAAAGATGGAAGGCTACTGCTGAAAAAGAAAAACTCCCTTTCCACGCTACGGGTGAAAAAGGAGCTTTTGTATTCACGCCTCCTGAAGAAGGCAACTAACACTTAATTTTTAAATCTGCCTTTAAAGCCTTTCTCATACTTTTGCCAGGCATCTGCAGAGGTAAGTTCTTTGTAATCGTCTTGCGCAATCATCTTAAGGTAAATCTCAAGCTGCTCCGGGGTACGGTAACCCATAATAGGAGCAATTACATTGCTGTCCTCATCAAAGAAGACCAGGCTGGGATAGCCGGTTATCTTAAGAGCATTGGCAAAGAAGTGCTGACTATTTCGCCCCTTACGGTTAGGATCGTAGTTGGGATTGGTGTAATTGAAGTCTTTGTATTGTACTTCCTCTGTCCCTTCAGCATTGAACTTTACGGCATAAAAATGCTTGTTTACATAATTCACTACATCCTTATTCGTAAAAGTCTTTTGATCCATCAATTTACAGGGACCACACCAGGTGGTATAGGCATCCATAAGGATCTTTTTTGGTTGTTGCTTCTGGGCCTGCAGGGCCTCATTCATCGTCATCCAATTGATCTCCTGTGCCTGGGAAACAGCTACAGTAAGGAGGAATGTAAAAATCGCCAGTAATCCTTTCATCATATCTTTTCGTGGGTTATTCAATTATCATTCCTGTATTTAATTCTTCAAAAATAAAAAACTTTTTATTGAATTCCATGCATAAACATTCTTTACATCGGCCTCTTTGCAGAACATATAGGCCATCATCCTTCCGTTCTAAATTCTGCCCCGGAAAAGACCTGTGAACTAATGAATCAAAGTGTATTATAAGAAAATCGTTCTCTTTCCAGGCAAAAGAGAACGATTGATCTTCATATACTAAAACAACCGACTAAAATATTGGTTTGACTATCTGCGGGTGCGTTCATTCTTTTCAACAGTTAATTCCTCATCACCCAACTCGAACTTCTCCTGTTGTGGTAATTCTCTTTCGTTATCTTCAGCACCGTGGGTTAACCTCTTAAGTGGTTTCAACATTATCAATACAATTGTTGCAAAGACTACGGTAAAGATGGTGATCCCTGAAAAAATCGCGATATCCCCTGCTTCCGATGCAAACTCCCCAAGGGTACCTGCTACCTTGTTTCCAAGGCCGGTAGCAGCAAAATAAACCCCCATCATAAGGGACGCATATTTTACCGGGGCGAGTTTTGTGATAAAGGATAATGCCACAGGAGAAGAACAAAGTTCCCCAATGGTGTGTAAAAGGTATGCAAGCACTAACCAGTACATTGCAGATGCTCCCTGAGCTTCAAATTCCAGGGCGGCAACGACCATGAATATAAATCCAAGACCCATTATGATAACCCCTGTTGCCATTTTAAAAATGGAAGAAGCTTCCTTGCTCTTAAGTTTTCTCTTAGCCCAGAAATTGGCAACCAATACCCCGAACAATATTATGAACAAGGCGTTAAGGGACTGGAACCAGGATGCAGGAACTTCAGCTCCTATTCCAAAAGGCAGATTAAATGGGATGGATCTGTCTGTCTTATCCATCGCATAGATGTTCATAAGACCTCCGGCCTGCTCAAAGGCTCCCCAGAAAACGATTACCAGGATAAATGAAAGCAGCATTACTACATACCTGTCTTTCATTATCTGGCTCGTAAGATCTTTGTAAACCATCATCATCATCGCCACTACAAGAGTAAGGAAGATGAATAATAACCCGTAAGCTATACCCATTGTGTACATTCCCAATAAGGATGCTGCCAATAAAACAAGTGAAACAGTAAGCTGAAGCGGAGATTTGAAAAGATCACTGAATAAGTTTCCAAGGGACGCTCCCTCATCACGTTCTACTTTAGAAAGTAAATTCCCTACGTTTGTAAGATATTTTTGTCCCCAAAGGTAAACCAGTAAGCCAAAGGCCATCGCGATCCCCGCAAGACCAAATCCGTAATGCCAGCCATAAACTTCTCCAACGGTACCAACGATCAAACTCGATAAAAATGCACCTAGGTTAATTCCTATATAAAAAATGGTAAATCCCTTATCTCTTCTTATATCTCCTTCGCGGTATAATCCACCAACCATCGTAGAAATATTTGGCTTTAAAAGCCCCACCCCTGCGATGATTCCTCCAAGACCTGTATAAAAAGCCCACATCTCCTCCACTGCCAGGATCCCATGGCCTATTACCAGGATGATCCCTCCAATGAGGACTGCCCTTTTTTGGCCAAAAACCTTATCTGCCAGAATACCTCCGGGAATGGAAACTACATAAACAAGCATAGTGTACCAGCCGTATAATGCCAGTGCCTCGCCCTGGGTCCACCCTAATCCCGCGTTGCCTTCTGTGGTGGCACTAACAAGATAGAGCACAAGTATGGCGCGCATTCCATAATAGGAAAATCGTTCCCACATCTCTGTGAAAAATAACACGTATAACCCCATAGGGTGCCCAAATAATTCTTTTTGATCAACAGGTGGTGCTGTATTAGCCATTATATTTGTTTAGGGTAAGGTATTTATAATTTTTCTTTGATGAAATTCGTCATTTTGGTGTACAGGTGAAGCCTTGTATTGCCACCATAGATCCCATGATTCTTGTCCGGATAGATCGCCCAGTCAAACTGCTTGTTCGCCTGCACCAGAGCTTCTATAAGCCTCATGGTGTTTTGAACGTGCACATTATCATCTGCACTACCGTGAACCAGCAGGTAATCCCCTTCCAGTTTCTCCACGTGGTTTATAGGAGAGTTCTCATCATAACCTCCCGGATTTTCCTGCGGGGTGGTCATATATCTTTCGGTATAGATCGTATCATAGAACCTCCAGCTGGTAACCGGCGCTACTGCAATTGCAAGGGAGAAAACATCATTTCCTTTAAGAATTGCATTGGTAGACATAAAGCCTCCATAGCTCCAACCCCATATTCCTATGCGGTCCTCATCTATATAATCATAGCTTGCGAATTTCTTCGCCGCATCGATCTGGTCTTCAAGCTCAAGTTTACCAAGTTCTTTCTGAGTCACTTTTTTAAAGGCAGCACCTTTATATCCTGTCCCACGACCATCTACTGTGGCGATGATATAGCCTTCATTGGCCAGCAACTGGTACCAGTAATCATTGGAATTAAAATAAGTATTGGATACAGATTGTGATCCCGGACCGGAGTACTGGAACATCAAAAGTGGATATTTTTTGTTCTCATCAAAATCGGCAGGTTTTATCATCCACATGTTTAGTTCATTTCCGTTGATCTC
>DATHWA010000253.1:0-17257 GCA_035461025.1 Gillisia sp.
AGTCAACAACATACCCTCACTGTAAACGGCAGAAATATTAGGTTAACCATTCCTGCAGGAGTGGAAAACGGCCAGACCATAAAAATTAAAGGACACGGCGGCCCCGGAATGCAGGGAGGTCCCAAGGGAGATCTTTTTATAACTTTCAAAATAATAAACAACACCCCGTTTAAAAGAGAGAAAGAAAACCTGTACAAAACGGTTGATGTGGATTTCTATACTGCCCTCCTGGGAGGCGAAATAACAATTGATACATTTAGCGGCAAGGTGAAACTTACCGTAAAACCTGAAACCCAGCCGGGAACCAAGGTGAAACTTAAGGGCAAGGGCTTCCCGAAATATAAAAAGGAAGGCCAGTTTGGTGATCTTTATATTACCTACCATGTTAAAATGCCAACGGACCTTAGCCCAAAAGAAAAAGAACTTTTTAAAGAATTACAAAAGCTGCGCTCATGAATTTGGAAGAATTAATATCTACAGAAGAATTGTGCATCCGGTACAGAGTGGAACATACCTTTATAAGGTCCCTTGGAGAAAGCGGGCTAATAGAAGTCATACAAGTGGAGCAAAAGGAGTATGTCCATTGCGACAAACTAGGTGACTTTGAAAAGTTGCACAGGCTGCATTACGATCTGGAAATTAACCTGGAAGGGATTGAGGCTATTCAGCACTTACTGGGACAGGTGGAGAAACTTCAGAAAAAGAACAGAAAACTGCAAAACAGATTAAGATTATATGAATAGACAAGAGTTTAAGAAATATCATCTAAACTCAGTCAAAAAAATTTCAAGGTGTTCTAGACCGATAATTTTCTCCTAAAACACCTCTTTCAAAAAAAGCCATTTTCAAAGGATTATGAAGGAGGAATAGCATTTATTTACCCCGCACTTTCATCTCTTTAAAAATGGCTTTCTAAACATTCTAAGACTAATTGGTCTCCCCCTACAAATTCTCCTTTAAAATCAATTCTACCAATTTTTACGCAATAGAAATCAATTTTTTGCTTTAATCACAATCTCTTGGGGCGACCATTATGGTAGCCGGCTGGCCGTCAGGAATCCCAAGAAAAGTGGCATAGGCTTTCGCTCCCTCACTTATGGCCGTAGCCTTATGAATGAGTCCTGGATCCATCCATGCGTCTCCGGCAGAGTAGGTGCGAGGTATACATTCATCTTCCCCTATAACCTCTATCACACCTTCAACCATGCTCACTAAAACAATACCGGGATGCAAATGCCAACCGGTAGTGGAACCTGATTGTACCCAAGTGACCTCAGCGACAATCATTGTGGAGGCGTCCTGTAGGTTTCTCACATGGGTTTTTTGATCACCGTTGCCAAATTTAAGCCTAAATTGAGCTGCCAAATTATCTGGGAAAGGCGCATGGGCTGCAAGCAATTTAACCTGGAATCCATCTGGTACATCAACCGCCTGATGTCCGGCTTTACTGGTAAAGGTGGATGCATCCTCAACAATCAAAGCCTCCTCTAAGAACGAAGCTTCTTCAACATTTCCGGTAGTTTCCGGAAGTTCATTATCACATGCCACAACCAAATTAAAGGCTAAAAAAAGCCCGAATAAGTAAAATAATTGCCTGGATTTCATGACTTCAGTTTTAAGTTAGTATCCTTAAAGCTATAGAGAAATCAAATTATTGACAGGTGCATTTTGATCAAATTTTAGCACCATTGTTTCAATTCTTTGATCCATGGTCGATTTTATAAATCCTGTTCATATATGCCGAAGGAAGTAGGCCATATCTTTTTTTAAATCTTCTTGAGAAATAGGATAGACTATTAAAGCCAGCTTCAAAAGCTATTTGAGAAATATTATTGCCTTTTTGCATATTCATCAATTCAGTGGCTTTACTTAAACGAATTTCATTAAGGAATGCTGTTGGAGGGAAATTTGTTATTTCAATAATTTTACGGTACAGCTGCGATCTACTTTCGCCAATAATTTTACAAAAATCCCCAATTTTCAAATCTTCTTTGTAATTAAGCTCAATGAAGTTCATCAAACGGGTTAAGAACTGTTCGTCCTTTTGGTGCATTGATTTTAGGCAGGAATTTTTAACCAGTGGTCCAAAATCTATCATTTGAAATTCTTCTTTCACTAAGGATGAAACCACTATTTGATTATTTTTTGCTATAAAGCATAATCTTCTGGCTAGATTGCTGGTTTGTTCAAAAAGTTCGCTCCGTTCATTCAATACCCTACCTCCGGCTATACCAATGTTTAGCACAATCGTTTTATCTCTCTTACTCTTTTTTAGGATACTTAATTCATGTTGCATTTGTAAAGCAACTTTTATTGCCTGTGATAAAGATTCAAAAGAATAGATACGGCCATCACAATTATAATTAACAATTCTGCCATTATTCCTTCTTACAAGCTTATATGACCATAACTTAAAATTTTCAAACAACCTTTTTCTTCTATCATATCCTTTTTTTAGAAGTGGATCACTATAATGAAGTTTCAATGCTATTACAGCGCATGATTTTTGATTCTGAAAAAAAAGAGAAACAGGAGCTAATTTTCTAGTGGATAATTTAAAGTTTTGGATGCAATCCAGAAAAGTCTCAATTATATCCTCTTCAATCTGTATTATCTGACTGGGATAAGAATGATGTATATGGCTATGCATTTTTTTTACTGTATCCAAATCCGGCCCATCAATTAAGCAAAATGTAGTTTTTCTTTTTTTATCACACCAATAAGCAAGAACCCAACATCCAAATTCCTGCTGAACTCTTATATCTTCCAGATGAATCTGTGCAATATCAGATGCAGTAACTTTAAAAAAATTATGTCTGTCTAAAAAAACGGGCATTTTTATACATTTTACTTTAAATATAAGACATAAATCGGAGTGTATCTCATTGTATTTAAATTACTTACAACCAAAAAACCGAATAAATGATTCACTTAATTGACCCACATGAAAAACCTGAAATTTGATTTTCAAAAAGCCTTTTCAAATACTTTGTGATAGGATATGAAGAGAGTAATTATTTATTAGATAAATATTGTTCTTAATGATTCTAAAGGCTCTCCACATTTAATTCTTTAAATTTGTAACACATTCAAAAAAGCACACATGAAATACGATCCAATAGACAAAAAGCTATTTATTAAAAACCGTAAAAATTTTATGGCCGCAATGAAGCCAAACAGCCTTGCGGTTTTTAATTCCAATGATATTTACCCAATAAGCGCAGACAGTACCATGCCGTTCCAGCAGGCACGGGATATTTTTTACCTAAGCGGGGTAGACCAGGATAAAAGTATTTTGGTGCTATTCCCTGATGCCCCTTTGGAAAAACACCGGGAGATCCTTTTTCTCACAGAAACAAACGAGCATATAGCAGTTTGGGAAGGTGCCAAACTTGATAAGGAGCAGGCATATGAAACCAGCGGGATCAAAACCGTGTACTGGCTTAAGGATTTTGAAAAAGTTTTCTTTGAGGTGATGACCCAGTGTGAAACGGTATATTTTAATACCAATGAGCATTACCGGGCCAATGTGGAAACGCAAACGCGCGAAGACAGGTTTATAGAATGGTGCAAAAAGAAGTACCCCGCTCACCAGGTGGCGAAAAGCAATCCTATCCTGCAGCGACTGCGCTCTGTTAAAGACAAAATAGAGCTGGAGCTTATGCAGAAAGCCTGTGATATTACCGAAAAAGCCTTTAGAAGAACCCTTGGTTTTGTAAAACCGGGAGTTTGGGAATATGAGATCGAGGCAGAGTATATGCATGAAATGCTAAGAAACCGCTCCAATGGTTTCGCCTACACCCCGATTATTGCAAGTGGTAACAGCGCCAACGTTTTACATTATGTAGAAAATAACAGGCAATGCAAGGCTGGCGATTTGATCCTTTTGGATACAGGAGCTGAATATGCTAATTACTCCAGTGACCTCTCGCGCACAATTCCTGTTTCCGGAAAATATACCAAAAGGCAAAAAGAGGTATATAATGCTGTAAATAAGGTGAAGAATGAAGCTACCAAATTACTTGTACCCGGAACAATCTGGGCAGATTATCATGTGGAGGTTGGTAAAATAATGACCTCTGAACTGCTTGGCCTGGGACTGCTCGACAAAGCCGATGTTAAAAATGAAGATCCGGAATGGCCTGCATATAAAAAGTATTTCATGCACGGGACTTCCCACCATATTGGCCTGGACACCCACGATTATGGGATCCTCACAGAGCCTATGCAGGAAAATCAAGTGTTTACTGTAGAACCGGGTATATATATCCCTGCTGAAGGTTTTGGAATACGCCTTGAAGATGATGTAGTAATTCAGAAAAAAGGAGAACCATTTAACTTAATGCGCAATATTCCTATTGAAGCTGAAGAGATCGAGGATTTAATGAATTCATAGATTTTTTTGGAAACTTAAATACGCTGCCCCGGAAATTATTTTCGGGGCAGCTTTGTTTGAGCACCATACCTTTCCCAGATATTCGCTGCGCCGAAAGCTATTAGCGCTGGGAGTACCCATCCAAGATTAAAGGAGGAAAGCGGTATCCACTGTAGGATCCCGCGAAGGTCTTCCTCGGTAAAATACAGTTTTAAAGCGTCCGGCAGACTTAGAATGGCAGTGACCAGAACTACAGATCTTACCACATGCTTATTACTGAATCTTTCCGGAATTACATTTAGGAGGATAAGCACAATGGTAAGCGGATAGATGATCATTAATACCGGCAGGGCGATCTCAATAATCCGGTTAACCGAAAACGCTCCCATAACTACCCCCAATACGCATCCAATTACTACGGTGATAGAGTAAATACCAGGCCGTTTAATGGTTGATGCCATAAAATCTGCAGTACCGGTAACAATACCTACGGCAGTGGTAAAACAGGCGAGGGTGACTAACAGTGCGAGGGAAATCCCTGCAAAATCTCCCAGATTAAGAACGCTTATTCCGGACAAGAGCTGTACCCGGGAAACATTATCAGGAAATTCCCCATTCACCATTGCCCCAGTATAAATGAGTCCGCTGTATACCGCTAAAAGTGCAATTCCTGCAAAAACCGCCGCGGCAGTCACTGTCTTTTTTATTTCCAGATGTTGAACCGGCCCCTTCAGCTTAACAGATACTAAAATCACACCTCCTACAACCAGGGCAGCGATAGCATCAAATGTTTGGTATCCTTCAAAAAAACCCGCTAATATAGGAAGTTCAGTTTCAGGTTCCCTCATTGGGGCATAACTGGAGAACAATCCTTTAATAATTACTGCCAATAAAAGGATCAAAATAGCCGGGGTGAGATATTTACCTATATTATTAACTACCTGAGATCGCTTTATAACGAAAAGGAAGACCAGGGAGAAATAAATAATGCTGGTGACAAGTCCGGTTACTTTAAAAAAAGGCGCTACGGCTATTTCATGGGTTACAGCAGCTGTTCTGGGTGCAGGTAGGGAAATACTTATTATGTAAATGAGTATACTGAAGATCATACTGAAAGTTGGAGACACTTTATTTCCAAAATCCAGAATGCTCCCCTGTAGCCTGGCGTGGGCAATAATCCCCAACAAGGGCAATCCTACTGCAGAGAGAATAAATCCAAATGCCACCAGATACCATTGCCAACCGGCAAAAAAACCCAGTGCAGGGGGGAGGATCAAATTGCCCGCCCCAAAGAACAAGGCAAAAAGAGCAAAACCCAGGATAAGGGTTTCTTTATTCAATTTCATTTTTAGTTGTAAATTATTACGATATATTTTCCCTATGATATTGGACTATAACAACACTAAGATATATTATGACGCCAAAGGTACTGGAAACCCCCTGGTTTTATTACACGGATTTTTAGAAAGCAGCAAGATCTGGAAACCCTTTTTACCTTCCCTAATTTCAAAGCGGCAGGTGATCACCATTGATCTTCCCGGTCATGGAAAATCCGGTAACCTTGGAAATATTCACAGTATGGAAGAGATGGCTCTGGTAATTAAGACAGTTTTGGAAAAACTTAATTTATACAGAGTAACACTGGCAGGACATTCAATGGGAGGTTATGTGTGCCTCGCCTTTTTGGAACAATTTCCTTCAATGGTGAATTCCCTGGTTTTGATCAACTCCACTCCGGAAGCCGACTCACAGGAACGGATCGAGAATCGCAACCGGGCTATAGAAATGCTTAAAAAAAATAAAAGCGCTTTTGTGCGAATGGCAATTTCAAATCTGGTTCCGGCCCCCAGAGTCAATACATATAAAAAAGGATTGGACCAGCTTAAAAAAGATGCCGTTCATTTTTCCACGTCCGGTATTATAGCAAGTATAGAAGGTATGAAAATTCGTACAGACAGATCTGAAGTGTTAAAACAATTTAACAGAAAAAAAATTCTTGTTTCCGGAAAGGATGATCCGCTAATGGATTGGAGTAGAGCAGAAAGCATTTCAAACACCACCAATACTGAGCTTATCCTTATGAATACAGGTCACCTTTCTTATATGGAGGCACCGTCAAAAATCGAAGAAATTTTGCATTTCATCGATTAATTTGTACTTTTTGGCGATTATTTAACTTTTTTTTATACTTTTATAATTCAGAAACAACAACCTCAACCTTTTATGAAGAATTTTACCCCCATAAAATTTCCGTTCGCAAAGGCTTATTGTAACGTTTTTGGTCACAAATTAAAAGTTTCCAAAAACGTTACGAACCATATCCACGAATACAAATGCGCAAACTGCGGAGTGGAAATGACGGACACTGCCAATGGTTTCCTTGCACGTCTTACCCCAAGATTTAAAGAAACAAATGATTACCTGGCGAAGATCCATCAAAGACGAAAAGAAAGAATCTACGTTAGCGCCTCTTAATCCTCTTCCCTTTCCATAGCGTTCCACCCCTTGGCTATTAAAGGAATTTTTGCATTTGCTCTGGTGACCAGGTGCATCCCCTCACGCTCCTCTGTCATATGTCCAATAATGGAAAAGTGTGGATTCCCCTTGATCTTTTCAAAGTCTTCCTGTGCAACGGTAAACAGTAATTCATAGTCCTCCCCCCCGCTAAGGGCAATTGTGGTACTATCGATTTCAAATTCCTCACAGGCTGAGATCACCGCAGGGTCCAGGGGTATTTTTTCTTCAAAGAGATTTACTCCTACTTTGGAATTTTTGCACAAATGTATAACCTCAGAGGAAAGCCCATCACTAATATCTATCATGGAGGTGGGCAAAACCCCCAACTCCTCCAGCATGGGGGGAACATCCTTTCTTGCTTCGGGCTTAAGCTGTCTCTCAATAAGATAGGTATAGGCGTCAAGGTCCGGTTGTGAATTTGGATTCACCTTGAAAACTTCTTTTTCCCGTTCCAAAATTTGAAGCCCCATATAAGCTGCCCCAAGATCTCCTGTTACTACCAGCAGGTCATTAGGTTTAGCGCCACTCCTGTAGACCACCTTTTCCTTAGGTGACTTTCCTATAGCTGTAACACTTATCAATAACCCCTTTGTGGACGAAGTAGTGTCACCCCCTACCACATCAATATTGTAAATTTTGGACGCCAGTTCTATCCCGGAATAAAGTTCCTCAAGTGCTTCCACCGGAAATCTATTTGAAACTGCCAGGGAGACTGTAATTTGAGTAGCGGTAGCATTCATGGCGTAGATGTCACTCAAATTCACCATTACAGCCTTGTAGCCAAGATGCTTTAAAGGCATATAGGCGAGATCAAAATGAACACCCTCAACAAGAAGATCTGTGGAAACTATGGTTTGCTGATCTTTAAATTCCATTACCGCGGCATCATCCCCTATCCCTTTTATGGTGGAGGGTAATTTCACTTCCAGGTTCTTGGTAAGTAGATCAATCAAACCAAATTCTCCTAATTCTGAAAGGTTTGTCCTACTATTGTGACTATCTTCTATCATGGGTTCAAATTTTAATTTGCAAAAATAAAGGAATAATAATTGACCCGGCTAAATTCTGTAACCAATCTCTTAATTTGGCTATAAAAGTAAGGTTGATTTACTGAGTTGGTGAATGATAAAAACTGAATAAAAATATAAACAAATTCCTATTGGGTAGTCCTATGACAACATTCCCAAAACATATACGTAGTTTATGGTAAACCGTTTGTTTTGTAGTATATTTGTGCCCAATTTAGAATTAATCTGTTTAACAATGATAAAGGTAAGCGAAGACGCAAAAAGAAGGATCGCATTATTAATGGCCGAAGAGGGTTATGACGCCGGCAATGACTTTGTTCGTGTTGGAGTTAAGAGCGGTGGATGCTCCGGTTTATCATATGAACTCAAGTTTGACAAATCCCAGGCAGAGACAGATAAATTATTTGAAGATAACCAGGTTAAGATCGTAGTTGACAAGAAAAGTGTCCTTTACCTGGCCGGAACAATCCTGGAATATTCCGGTGGTTTAAATGGCAAGGGGTTTGTGTTTAATAATCCTAATGCCCAGAGAACCTGTGGCTGTGGAGAGAGTTTCTCACTGTAAGCAGAAGTTTACTGAAGATTTTTGGCTTTTTACCTAAAAAGAAGATCGCTGAAAATAAAAAAATGACAATTGACCGGTTTGTATTTAGAGGCTCCTGAGGGAGAAGATTTAAATTATTAAACACGGGCGAAATAAAGGAGCAAAGTGCGTTTTAAAACTTTGCACCTTAAATCTAGAATAAAAGTTATGGCATATACAGAGGATGATTTAAAAAAGGAACTGGAAACCAAGGAATATGAATATGGTTTCTATACAGATATTGAATCTGATACTTTTCCTGTTGGTTTAAATGAAGATATTGTTCGGGCTATTTCTCTCAAAAAAGAGGAGCCTGAATGGATGACGCAATGGCGTCTTGAAGCATTCAGAGCCTGGGAAGAGATGATAGAACCGGAGTGGGCTAATGTAAAATATACGAAACCCGATTTTCAAAATATTTCCTACTATTCTGCTCCCAATAAAAAACCAAAATATGACAGCCTTGATGAGGTAGATCCGGAATTAAGGGAAACCTTTGAAAAACTGGGAATCTCTATAGATGAGCAAAAGAAACTTGCAGGTGTCGCGGTAGATATTGTAATGGATTCGGTTTCTGTTGCAACGACATTTAAAAAGACGCTTGGAGAAAAAGGGATAATATTCTGCTCAATTTCTGAAGCCATCAGAGAATATCCGGAGCTGGTAAGGAAATACATAGGATCTGTAGTACCACAAAAGGATAACTTCTACGCAGCGTTAAATTCTGCTGTCTTTAGTGATGGATCTTTCTGCTATATTCCTAAAGGAGTAAGATGCCCAATGGAGCTTTCTACATACTTCCGCATCAACCAGGCAGGAACAGGACAGTTTGAAAGAACTTTAGTTGTTGCAGATGAGGATAGCTACGTAAGTTATCTTGAAGGCTGTACAGCACCATCCCGTGATGAGAACCAATTGCACGCAGCAGTTGTTGAATTGATCGCATTGGACGGAGCAGAAATAAAGTATTCTACCGTACAAAACTGGTTCCCCGGAAACAAAGAAGGAAAAGGCGGGGTTTACAATTTTGTAACCAAAAGAGGGATTTGTGAGAAAAACGCCAAGATCTCCTGGACCCAGGTTGAAACCGGTAGTGCAATAACCTGGAAATATCCTTCCTGTATTTTAAAAGGTGATAATTCTATTGGAGAGTTCTATTCCATTGCTGTTACCAATAACTTTCAGCAAGCAGATACGGGTACAAAAATGATCCACCTGGGTAAAAATACAAAGAGTACAATTATCTCTAAAGGTATCTCTGCCGGGCAATCCCAAAATTCATATCGGGGACTTGTGCAAATAAACAGCCGTGCAGAAAATGCACGTAACTTTTCACAATGTGATTCGCTGTTGATGGGTAATAAATGCGGCGCACATACATTTCCTTATATAGAAGTTAAAAATAAAAGCGCCCAGGTAGAACACGAGGCGACAACCAGTAAGATTGGTGAAGATCAAATATTTTACTGTAACCAGAGAGGTATAAATACAGAAAAAGCCATTGCACTTATTGTAAATGGATTTAGCAAGGAAGTTTTAAACAAGTTACCTATGGAATTTGCTGTGGAGGCTCAAAAATTGCTTGAAATTTCCCTTGAAGGATCTGTAGGGTAAACATCCAAAAAAGAAGTGATGAAGAGAATTGTTTTCATATTAACATTGGTTTTTGTCTTCGCTGCCTGTGATAGTGATCAGGGACCGGCACCGGTACCTTTGCCTGTAATGACAGCAGAGGATAGCATCAAGGTATATGAAGGAAATTTCATTGCTGCCGGGAATGCTGCCGTGCTTAAGGGAAATCAATTTGTCTACGAGGTACGAATAGATTCAATCTCCACTGCTCTTAAGGAGGACCTAAAGAAAAACTACGAAGCCAACAATGCCGGGGTATTCCCCGTTCGAATTAAAGGTAAAGTTATAGATAATCCTATGCCGGTTGGTTATTCCCAGGCCATAGAAATTAAGGAAGTACTGGAAATTCGTGGAGAGAAGAAAACAGAACAAACAGAAGTACAAAAATAAAGACCGGAAAATTTCCGGATATATATTCAATACTATGCTTAAAATTAAAGATTTACACGCCAATATAGAGGATAAAGAAATCCTTAAGGGAATTAACCTTAACATCAATGCAGGTGAAGTTCACGCTATTATGGGACCAAATGGTTCAGGAAAAAGTACTTTATCTTCAGTAATTGCAGGGAAGGAAGAATTTGAAATGACTCGTGGGGAAATAATTTTCCAGGATGAAGATCTTACAGAACTTGACCCTGAGGAAAGAGCCCACAGAGGAATTTTTCTTTCTTTTCAATATCCGGTAGAGATCCCGGGAGTATCTGTGACAAATTTTATGAAGGCATCTATAAATGCTCATAGAAAATCACAGGGCCTTGAAGATATGCCTGCAAATGAAATGCTAAAGCTTATCCGCGAAAAGTCTGAAATGCTGGAAATAGACAGGAAATTTCTTTCCCGTTCTCTTAACCAGGGATTTTCCGGAGGAGAAAAGAAAAGGAATGAGATCTTTCAAATGGCAATGCTAAATCCAAAACTGGCCATTCTGGATGAAACAGATTCGGGTCTGGATATTGATGCGTTAAAGGTAGTTGCAAAAGGAGTGAATAGATTGAGAAGCAATGACAACGCCGTATTGGTGATAACCCATTACCAGCGCCTGTTGGATTACATAGTTCCGGATTTTGTTCATGTTATGGTAGATGGAAAGATCGTTAAGTCTGGTACCAAGGAGCTGGCTTATGAGCTGGAAGAAAAAGGCTATGACTGGTTAAAACCGGAGACAGTTTAAAAAAGTTCCAGGTAAGACACTCTCGATATCTGAGGGTTTTATTCAGAACAATAATTTATACCAAAATGGAATTAAAAGAGAAATTAATATCCTCATTCCTGGCTTTTGAAGAGGCTTGTGATGTGGATGCCGATATACATAATTTAAGAACCGAGGCGATTAAGGATTTTGAAACCCTTGGCTTCCCCTCAAAAAAAGAGGAGGCCTGGAAGTATACTTCTCTTAATTCTGTTCTTAAGCACGATTACAGCGTATTCCCAAAGAAAGAAGATACAATTGAATACAAGGATATTAAAAAGTATCTCATACACGATATCGATACTTATAATCTGGTATTCATTGATGGGATATTTTCATCTCATCTTTCGCAGACCACGCATGATAAGCATGACGTATGTCTTATGTCATCTGCGATGGCGAAACTTAAATATAAGCCTGTAATTGATGAATATTTCAATAAACTGGCAACTAAGGAAAATGGCTTTACCCCGTTAAATACCGCTTTCACAAGGGAAGGAGCTTATATACGCATCCATAAAAATCAGGTTGCAGATAAGCCTATACAAATTATCAATTTCGCTACCGGAAATGAGGCTGCGCTTATGATACAGCCCCGTAATTTAATTGTGGTAGAGGAAAATGCCCAGGTACAGATCATAGAAAGGCATCAAAGTTTAACGGAAAATCCTGTTCTTACAAATTCTGTAACCGAAGTATATGCCGGAAAAAATGCAATTGTAGATTATTATAAAATTCAGAACGACCGCTCCTCAGCCTCGCTTATTGACAATACGTTTATAGAGCAAAAGGATAATAGCAACTGTTCAATTCATACTTTCTCCTTCGGCGGAAAATTAACAAGAAATAACCTTAATTTCTACCAGAGAGGCGAGCATTGTGACTCCACTTTAAAAGGGATAACAATAATTGAAGATAAGCAGCATGTAGATCACAATACACTAGTGCACCATATTTTTCCAAATTGTGAGAGCCACCAGGATTACAAGGGTATTTTTGCTGATAATTCCACCGGCGTCTTTAACGGGAAAGTGGTAGTTGAAAAAGAAGCCCAAAAGATCAATGCATTCCAGGCAAATAACAACATATTACTGGATAACAGGGCAACCATAAATTCCAAACCACAACTGGAGATCTTTGCAGATGATGTAAAGTGTAGTCACGGGTGCACGATAGGACAGTTGGATAAGGATTCACTTTTTTACCTTAGATCAAGGGGAATTCCACTTAAAGAAGCCCAGGCATTGCTAATGTATGCCTTTTCAAACAATGTTTTGGAAAGTGTAAGAATCCCGGAGATCAAGAAAAGGATTATGAGACAAATTGCCTTAAAATTAGGGGTAAGCCTTGGATTTGATCTATAAGAATTTTCAAAAATAAATTATGAAGATAGTTGCAGATAATATCCCTTTTGATGTAGAAGCAATAAGAAAAGATTTCCCTATCCTTAAACGAGAGGTAAACGGATATCCTTTGATATACATGGATAATGCAGCAACTTCCCAAACCCCCCAACAGGTAATAGATGCTATTGTAGATTATTATTCAAATTACAATTCCAACATACACAGGGGAGTACATACGTTGTCCCAGGAGGCGACAGATAAGTATGAGGCAGCACGTAAAAAGGTGCAGGCTCATTTTAATGCAGCTCATTCTTATGAGATTATATTCACCTCCGGAACTACCCACGGGATCAATCTTGTGGCAAGTGGATTTGCTTCTTTATTAAAAGAAGGGGACGAAATTCTGGTATCTGCTTTAGAACATCATTCGAATATAGTTCCATGGCAAATGCTTACCGAAAAAACCGGAAGTGTTTTAAAGGTGATCCCAATGAACCAGAATGGGGAATTGATCATGGAAGATTTTCACCAGTTGCTTTCAGAAAAAACAAAAATAGTTTTTATAAATCACGTCTCCAATGCTTTGGGTACTGTGAATCCCATTAAAGAGATTATTAAGGCAGCTCATAAAAAAGGTGCCGCTGTTTTAATTGACGGGGCGCAGGCAGCTCCACATATTAAAGCAGATGTGCAGGCTCTGGATGTGGATTTCTACGTAGCTTCTGCTCACAAAATGTGCGGACCTACAGGAGTTGGTGTTCTATACGGAAAAGAGGAATGGCTTAAGAAATTACCCCCTTATCAGGGAGGTGGGGAAATGATTGCTACGGTCACCTTTGAAAAAACCACTTATGCAGATCTTCCTCATAAATTCGAGGCCGGTACCCCAAATATATGTGGAGGTATTGCCTTTGGAGCAGCTCTGGATTATATGAACTCGATTGGCTTTGATAAGATCGCAGCCTATGAAAAGCAGCTCTTAGAATATGCTACAGAAAAATTACTGGAGATTGAAGGAGTTAGGATCTATGGAATATCAAAAGAAAAAACGGCTGTTATATCTTTTAATATAGAGGGAATTCATCCTTATGATATTGGAACGATCATAGATAAACTGGGAATTGCGGTTAGGACCGGTCACCACTGTGCGCAGCCTATTATGGATTACTATGGTATTCCCGGAACTGTAAGAGCTTCATTTTCTTTTTATAATACTATGGAGGAAATTGATAAATTTATAGAAGCAGTAAAAAGAGCAAAAAATATGCTCAGTTAAAACCTGTTTACTATGAAAAATTTATTGATAACACTACTGGTTGTGATGGCCTCCTGTGGCGAGAAGCAGGAAAGGAAAGAAGGTCCTATGAAGCCGGAAAGAGCTCTCACAGAGGAAATGGAACTTTCCGGCAGTTACGTGCTTGCCCAGTTAAAAAGTGAGGAGATTACTTCTGAAGATATCAGTTTGAAGATTGACGAAGATAGAAAAGAAGTTATGGGAAATGCAGGCTGTAATAGATTTAGCGCTTTTTATGAAAGGGATGGAAACGACATAAATTTTCAGGAGCCCGCAAGTACAAAAATGTACTGTGAAGGAAAAATGGAAAGGGAAAAGGAGGTAATAAACCTGTTTTCAGAAATTACAGGAGTGCAGAAGGACGGAGAATATATTGTATTCTCTTCTGAAAATGGAGACCCGGTATTTCGGGCTAAAAAAACAAAAAATCGTGAGTAACATAAAAGAAAAACAAGAAGAGGTAGTTGAGGAATTTTCCATGTTTGATGACTGGATGCAGCGATATGAATATATGATAGAGCTGGGTAAATCACTCCCGCTTATTGATGAAAAATATAAAGTTGATGAAAACCTCATCAAAGGCTGTCAAAGCAAAGTATGGGTTCATGCAGAATTGCAGGGAGACCAACTTGTCTTTACGGCAGATAGTGATGCCATTATAACCAAAGGGATTGTTGCTATACTCATAAGAGTCTTTTCAAATCAACATCCTGCAGAGATCCTGGAGGCAGATACTCAATTCATAGATGAAATTGGCCTTAAGGAGCATCTTTCCCCTACCCGGGCAAATGGGTTGGTGAGTATGATCAAACAATTAAAAATGTATGCTATTGCATACCAAACACAACTTGATTAAAATGGAACAGGAGATAAACACAGAAGAATTAGGTGAAAAGATCGTGAGGGTTTTAAAGACTATATACGATCCTGAGATCCCGGTAGATATTTATGAGCTGGGGCTTATATACGACGTCATGGTTAATACAGATTATGATGTCAAAATCCTTATGACCTTAACTACTCCCAACTGCCCTGTTGCTGAAAGTTTACCACAGGAAGTGGAAGAAAGGGTCAAATCACTGGACGAAGTTAAGGGATGTGAAGTTGAAATAACATTTGAACCGGCCTGGACTCAGGAATTAATGAGCGAAGAAGCAAAGCTGGAGTTAGGAATGCTTTAAATTAATTGCGAAGATATTTAATTACAAAATATAATGTCAACAGAAATAGTAAACAGGGTTGCCAACAGTAAACTGATTACTTTTAATCTTGAGGATTTTTATCCAAAGGGAGAGAGAATACTTTTTGATATCAAAGACTGGTTATTGGAAGGACTTGTCCTAAGGGAAGGTGTTTTTAGAGAAAAAGCTGCAGCACACGACTGGAGCCAATATAAAGATACATTTGTTGCCTTAAACTGTTCAACAGATGCCATTATTCCGGCCTGGGCTTATATGCTGCTTTCTACATATTTACAGCCTTTCTCAAAAAAGGTCGTTGTAGGAAATCTTGATTTATTGGAAACGATCTTATATACAGAGATCATAAATAATCTTGATGTGACAAACCTGCAGGATAAACCTGTGATCGTTAAGGGGTGTTCTCATAAACCTGTTCCCCAAAATGCTTATTTACTTTTGATTGAACGGCTCCAACCGGTTGTGAAAAGCCTTATGTACGGTGAAGCCTGTTCTTCTGTTCCGTTATACAAAAAGTCGAAAAAATAGATTTATGAAACAAATTTTACTTTTCACACTTTTTTGTTTTTCAGCTATAACGATGTTCGCACAGGAAGATGATGTTGAGGTACCACCTAATGGCTGGACCAATGCAGGAAATATCCAGTTATTGTTCAACCAATCAGCATTCAATAAAGAATGGACCGGGGGTGGGACCTCAAGTATTTCAGGTAATCTTATTTTGAACTATGAAGAAAATTACCGCTGGAACAATTTCTCCTGGACTAATCGTGTTTTTGCCAATTATGGTTTAACTAAGGTAAGGACAGATGAATTTATGAGAAAAACCAGTGACCGTTTAGAGATAAATTCAATTGCCGGCCTGCAAATGGAAAATTCCAACTGGTATTACTCTTATTTTTTAAATTTCAGGACCCAATTTGATAAAGGTTATAATTTTGGCGAAGATCCTGAAACCGGAAGGACAACACGAACCGAATACACCCAGTTCTTTTCTCCTGCATATCTCCAAACTGGCCCCGGCTTCATGTATAAAAAGACAGAGGATTTTGTAATAAACATAGCACCTGCCACAGCACGATATATTTTCGTAGACAGAAAATTCACAACAAGCCCCGGTTACGTAGATGGTCAGTATTTTGGGGTAGATGAAGGTAAGACCAACAGGTTTGAGTTTGGAGCCTCTTTGAGTGGTTACTTCAAGTTCAATATTTTTGAAGATGTGGTGATGGAGAACAATGTCAATTTCTACTCTAATTACCTTGATAAACCCGGGAATATAGATATAGATTATTTGCTTAATTTGGAGCTGGGTATAAATAAATATCTATCTGCCAACCTCTTATTCCAGGCTATTTATGATGACAATGCCATTGGAGCCTTTCAAATAAGAGAGGTTTTTGGGGCGGGGATCAACTACGGTTTCTAGCATTTTTATTCCTATACAAATATATCCCGTTGCCCTCCAGCTTCGGGATTTCTTTTTTCATTAAATTCAAGTTAATTTTTTACTGAAAACCTTCGGCTTATACAGCGATTAGATTCTATTATGTAACTTTGTTAATATGATAGAAAAGACCGATTTAAATTATGAAAAAGCAGTCCTTATTGGGATAGTAACCCGCGATCAGGACGCAGATAAGCTTGAAGAATATTTAGATGAGCTAGAATTTCTCACCTACACTGCTGGAGGGGAAGTGATCAAGAGGTTCACTCAAAAGATGGATAGGCCGGATCCAAAAACATTTATGGGTTCCGGAAAGATCAATGAGGTAAAACAATTCATAGATGAACACGAGGTAGGCACTGCAATATTTGATGATGAACTCTCTCCTGCTCAACAAAAAAATATAGAACGGGTATTGCAAATAAAAGTCCTGGACAGGACCAACCTCATCCTGGATATTTTTGCACAAAGAGCCCAAACCAGTTACGCCCGTACACAGGTGGAGCTGGCACAATATCAATACTTACTCCCAAGACTTGCAGGAATGTGGACCCACCTTGAAAGACAACGTGGTGGTATTGGAATGAGAGGACCCGGAGAAACCGAAATAGAAACAGACAGGCGAATAGTAAGAGATAAAATTT
>DATHWA010000254.1:0-10041 GCA_035461025.1 Gillisia sp.
ATAGTAATCCTCGATCTTCTTCTCGTTTTGAGCAAAACCTGTCCAGCTGTCGCTAATGGCAGATACTCCCAAGCCTATCATTACTTTGGTTTTGGAAGTGGTGTATCCCATGAAATTTCGGTGAAGTTTTTTCTCTTCTACTGCTTTGTAAAGGGAGTCTGATTTTAGTGCGAAGTGGTCCATTCCAATTTCGACATAACCGGCTTCAGCAAGTAGCTGTTTTCCGGTTTCGTACATTTCCCGCTTTACATCGGCACCTGGAAGGTCAGAATCTTTGAATCCGCGCTGTCCGTTCCCTTTGATCCACGGCACGTGGGCGTAGCTGTAAAAAGCTATCCTATCCGGCATTAATTCTTTTGTTTTGGCAATGGTGGTGCGAATGTGTTCAACGGTTTGAAAGGGTAAGCCAAAGATGATATCATGGCCAACAGAGGTGTAACCTGCTTTTCGGGCATTCTCTGTTGCGTCTTTTACATTTTTAAAAGGCTGAAATCTGTGAATAGCCAGCTGCACTTCAAGATTGTAATCCTGCACCCCGTAACTCACTCTGGTGAATCCAAGCGCGTGCAGAGTTTCCAGGTGTTCTATTTTGGTGTTATTTGGATGTCCTTCAAAACTAAAATCGTGATCCTTTGCTCTGTCGGCTTTTTTAAAGACGCCGTCAATTAACATTTTTAAATGTTCCGGAGAGAAAAAAGTGGGGGTTCCTCCTCCAAGATGGATCTCCCTTATAAGTGGGCGCTCCTTAAACATTGCTATATAAAGATCCCATTCCTTTAAAACTGCAGATATATATGGTGATTCCACCTCATGCCTTTTGGTAATGCGTTTATTACAACCGCAAAAGGTGCATAGGCTCTCGCAAAAAGGCAGGTGAATATATAAGCTAATTCCTTCTTCCTTATTGCTGGACTCAAAAGATTCTACCAGCCTCTCCTTATACTTTTCAGCTGAAAAAAGATTGGAATTCCAATATGGCACTGTGGGATAACTGGTATATCGTGGTCCTGCAACATTGTACTTCTGGATCAAATTTTCATTCATAACTTGTAAATTTATGAAGCAAAAATACTAATGCCTTCATCCTTGTAATATGATATGGATCATTAAACCGGGTAAAAAAGGTCTGGTTGAAAAACCTAAATTTTGGAATTGAAAAATATATTCTACTGAAAATCAGAAGTAAAGAAATTTAATTTACCTTTAAGTAAGTACTCAAGGAGGTCTTCTTAATTTTTGGATTATGAAAACAAAACTTAGAATTTTCAGAGTTATTTCCTGCCTGCTCACCATAGTTATTCTAGGTCAAAGCTGTACTATTTATCGTTCTGCAGGCATTAGTGTTGATGAGGCAGTAGAATCACAAAACAAGGTTAGGGTTAAAACAAAACTTAATCAAAACTACATTTTTAAGAGACTGGAAAAAGATACCGCGGGAGTCTACGGGATTGCCGATCAAAAATCAAGGCCAGCCAGAGAACTCTCTCACCATATCACAAGTAGAAATTTACCAGAATATCAGGTAAAAATAAAACTTCAGGAAGATTCAATTAAAGAAATAAAACCCAGAGATAAAACTCTCTCTATAGTAGTACCCGCAGGTATTGTAGCAGCGGGAATTATTCTATTCGCCCTTACGTTCAATGCTTCTTTCTCACCCTTTCCAGATGGTATTTAGATATTCATTTCCAAGTTCTTTGCACACGAACTAAAATCTGGAATAAAACAATTAGATTCCTTTTGTTGACTTCAGGGGACATCTACTGGCTTTGCCTATTTCGAAGTTTCCGCCACTCCCTTCACTCGCTCTGCAGTATCCAATTTTGATAATGTTAGCCTTACGGTACTATTCTCTTCCGCCTTAAGGTCGTGAGGAACACTACCTTCAAGATGAACAAGGTCTCCTCTCACAAGATCGTAGGTCTCCCCATTGACTCCAAATATTATCCTTCCTTCAAAAATTTCCACTATAATTGGAAATGGGGTCTTATGCTCTTTCATCACCTGCCCTTTTTTCATGGCAATTCTTATTTCCCTGCTGCTGTCTGTATCCATCAATACTTTTACTGCAGGCTTGTTTTCATTGTATTCCAAATCTTTTGATAGGGATGCGGTTTTCATATTTAAAATTTTTAGGTTTATGTGTTGTTTAAGCTAATTCCGGCAAAGTATTTCTTCGGAAAGATTTAGATAAAGTTTCATGGCTCCGGCTGGTAGATGATTCCATCGCCTGTTCTATAATAAGCTGTGCGACCTGAAGCATATTTTTTATTTCGAAATAATCTGGATTACCGCTGTGTGGGAACATATTTAATTTTGCCTGTAATGCGTTTATATTATCCAGCGCCCTCTCTTTTTCGGTTAATCCCGAGGAGTGAAGGAGACCATACGTCATAAGTTCATTAAGGCTGTTGCGTATTTCCTGCAGCGTAAACCTATCGGCTCCAAAACCTTTTATAAGTAGTTTTTCTTCCTGTACCACTTTTGGGGAAGGAATAAAATTGAGTTCCCTCACCACTACCCCGGCAGCCTGATGCGAAAAGACCAGTGCCTCCAGGAGGGAGTTGGATGCCAGCCTGTTGGCCCCATGAAGACCGGTATGGGCACATTCTCCGGCGGCATATAGATTTCCTATTGAAGTTCTGGAAAATTCATTCACCTCTATCCCCCCGCATTGATAATGGGCGGCCGGGACAACAGGTATAAGATCCCGCATAACATCTATTCCCACGGAGGTACAATGTTGGACTATTGTAGGAAAATGTTCTTTAAAAGCATCTTCATCAAGGTGCCTGCAGTCAAGGAATACATAATCTTCCCTGCTGGTTTTAAGTTCTTCTACGATAGCTTCAGAAACCACATCACGGGTTGCCAGCTCCCCACGCGGATCGTATTTAAAAACAAATCGCTTTCCTTCGTGGTTCACAATATGGGCTCCAAAACCTCTAACTGCTTCAGAAATAAGGAATAATGCGTGCGAATTCTTTGAATAAAGCGCAGTTGGATGAAATTGAATATAATTCATTCCGGAAACTTTTACTCCAGCCCTAATTGCCATAGCAACTCCATCTCCCGTGGCAACAGCCGGATTAGTCGTATTACTGAATATCCTCCCGCTTCCACCGGTGGCAAGAAAAGTTATTCTGGAATTTATATCAACTAATAAGCCATTGGATTTATCCAGGGCTTCAACTCCAACACAGGTTGTTTTATCCCCAATTTTATTCAGCAGAAGGTCTGTTACAAAATAATGGTCATAAAAGGAAATATTTGACAGGGAAGCAGCTTTTGCGAGTAGCTTTGTCTCCATCTCCTTTCCTGTAAGATCCCGGTGGTGCACTATTCTTTTTTGGGAGTGACCTCCTTCCAGTCCAAGTTCCAGCTCTCCATTTTCATTGGCATCAAAGCTGGTGCCCCAGTCAATAAGTTCCTGAAGCCTTTCCGGTGCCTGTGCCACTACCATTTCCACGATATCTGGATCATTAACTCCTCTTCCTGCTTTCATGGTATCTTCAATATGCTGCTCAAAACTGTCTTTTACTTTATCAAGTACCACGGCTATCCCTCCCTGGGCTCTTGACGTACTGCACATATCGTTACTACTTTTAGTGAGCACTATCACATCTACATCCGGCCGGGAAATTGCAGTCTTTATAGCAAAGGTCAAACCCGCAATCCCGGAGCCTATTATAAGAATATCTGTATTCATTTTATATCTTGTTATCTGGATTTTAATCCCACTTCTCTATCTTCTTTTCTAAATTCTAAACTTGCAGCATTCGCTGAATTGGAACCAGCGCTTTTTCTATAAGCTTTTCCTCCAGTATGATCTCCGGATCTTCTTTTTCCAGACAGTTGTAAAGCTTCCTTAGGGTATTCATTTTCATAAATGCACATTCACTGCAGGCACAGGAATTATCTTCCTTGGCCGGGGCAGGAATTAGAGTTTTATGAGGCACGTCCTTTTGCATTTGGTGAAGTATTCCAGCCTCTGTCGCCACAATAAAAGAGTCATATTTACTTGTCTTCACATAATTAAGCATCCCGGATGTAGAACCAATATAATTCGCTACCTGTAAAATATGGCTTTCAGACTCGGGGTGGGCAATGATCTTTGCCTTTGGGTATTCTATAGAAAGTTCTATGAGTTTATCCAGTGAAAAAGCCTCGTGTACTATACAGGCACCGTCCCAAAGCAGCATCTCCCTTCCGGTTATACCAATTAAATATTTTCCAAGATTCTTGTCAGGGGCAAAAATGATCTTTTTATCGGCCGGGATGGAATTGATCACCCTTTCTGCATTGGAGGAGGTACACACCAGGTCACTCATCGCTTTAATTTCTGCAGAACAGTTAATGTAGGTAACCACCACGTGATCCGGGTACTCATTTTTAAGTTTCTGAAAAGCATCAGGAGGGCAGCTCTCTGCCAGGGAACACCCGGCTTTAAGATCCGGCAATAAGACTTTTTTGGATGGGTTGAGGATCTTTGCAGTTTCTGCCATAAAATGCACCCCTGCAAAAACAATGATATCGGCAGTTGTCGCGGCAGCTTTCTTTGCCAGTTCAAGGCTGTCTCCAATAAAATCTGCTACCTCCTGTATCTCCGGTTCCTGGTAATAATGCGCCAGGATCACGGCGTTCTTCTTTTTTTTAAGCTGAAGGACCTGATCTTTCAGGCTAAGCTCCTCTTGTACTACGCTCATTTCTATTGATCTATAAAAGATTAATTCTGAAATTCAAAAAACATCATACTGTACCGAAAAATCTATTCGGTGCGTTAATTTTCAGAACAAAAGTAAGACGATAGCCGCCCGCATTTTATGACCCTGATCAGGAAAAAGCTATTTTAACCTTAGTGCAAGTAAATGGTAAAGAGATAGTTATAATGGAGAATTAATCGTGCTTAAAAGCAGCTAAAACCCTGAAAATATGCATTACCGCGGGGAAAACCGCGTCCATTGATTCCTCTGCTCCTTTGGTGGAACCCGGCAGGGCGAGTACCAGCGTATCTCCAATTAACCCGGAAACAGATCTGGATAACATGGAATAAGGAGTTCGTTCCTGTCCGTAGGCCCTTATGGCTTCCTCTATGCCCGGAACCGGCCTTTCCAGCAGCGGAATTATAGCCTCCGGTGTGATATCCCTTGGAGAGAGGCCTGTGCCACCGGTAAGAATTATCAGGTTCACCCCGGCTTCACATTTACTCTTCACCAACTCCTGAATTGTCTCCTTTTCATCAGGTATTATTACATAATCCTCAATTCCTACCTGATGGGCCTCCAGCTTCTCAATAATCACTTTCCCCGCCCGGTCTTCCTTCTCCCCTGCCGAGATTGAATCTGAACACACTATCACAGTAGCTGAAATATTATTCTCTTCCACCACCTTACGATAATCTGTCTTGCCTCCCTTTTTTTCAAGGAGCTTAATATTTTCGATACTTATTCCCTTATCAATTGGCTTAAGCATATCATACATGGTGATCGCGACCACAGATGCCGCATGCATTGCCTCCACCTCAACCCCGGTTTTGTAGATGGTATGAACCTCAACGCTCACAAAAATATCCAGGCCATCAATGCGGAATTTTATTTCAGTGAATTCAATGGGCAGGGGATGACAATCCGGGATCATATCACTGGTGCGCTTAGCAGCAAAAAGACCGGCGGTTTTGGACATTTCAAAAACGTCTCCCTTGGGTACTTTTTTCTCTTCTACAGCTTTGATGGTTTCCGGGCTGCTTACCCGCACCACCGCCTGTGCTATTGCTTTACGAAGGGTATTACTTTTATGAGTGATATTTACCATGTATGTCTTTTTTATATTTTAGTCCAGACTCTAGATTCCAGCAGCGTAGCGGTCCAGACTCTTAAGTATTAACCTTCCAGCTTTCTCCATTGCTTTCAAGAAGTTCCTTTCCCCAAACCGGCAATTCTTTTTTTATTCTTTCAACCAGTTCTTCACAAGCGTCTATTGCCATTTTTCTATGCTTGGAGGAGGTGAAGACGAATAGACAGATCTCCCCTGTTTTCACCACTCCCAGGCTGTGATAAATATGCATACAGGTAAGATCATATTTTTCAAAAATGGCCTCTCTTATCTCAAAAGCTTTTTGTAGCGCCATTTCTTCATAAGTAGTATATTCTATAGCGTTAACAGTGCTTCCTTCCTTCTCATCTGCCCTTACCTGTCCAAGGAATATAGAATGCGCACCAATATTGGTTTTGGTGCTGTGATTTTGGATTGACTGGGCGATCTTTTCACTTGAAATTGGCCCCTGTACAAATATATTTTTTGGTTTACGCTCCATCGTTTTGCATTTTTAAAGGTGAGGAAGGATGTAAAATACCCCCTTCAACAGAAAATATTTTCTTTTCCGGAAATTTTTGCTTCAGTTGTTCTGCCAGCTTCATACTTCGCTGTCCCGATTTACAAAATAGCAGAACGTGCTCCACATTTTCCAGTTGTGTAGTGTTATCAGATAAACTATCCATCGGGATCTTTTCTATATCTTTTTGGTCAAACACCGGCTCTTCATTAAGTTCCCGAATATCAATTAGAACTGAATTTTCTATACTCCGGGACCACTCCATTGCTTTCTCCCAGCTTATACTTTCTGCCAGGCCGCAGGTTATATTATAGTCGGTTTTTCTGAAAGATTCCCGGTCTGCAGGAATTTGTTTTGCTGAAGCCGGATTGGGTTTTACTATCACTTCATAAAAACTGCAGTTTTTAAGATCATAGAATAGCACCTTGTTCGATAGCACTTTCCCCAGTCCTGAAATAATTTTAATAGCCTCAGCGGCCTGAAGGGTACCAATTATTCCCGGCAGCACTCCCAGCACCCCGGTTTCACTGCAGTTGGGAATTTCGTTTGCTGCTGGTGGCACCGGGTAAAGATCCCGGTAATTCACCGGCTCTTCTCCGTAATTGAAAACGGTCACCTGGCCTTCATATTTGTAAATAGCACCCATAACGAGGGCTTTTCCGGCCAGAACACAGGCATCGTTGACCATATACCTGGTCCCAAAATTATCTGACCCATCGAGTACCAGATCATATTCCTCAAGAATGTCCAGAATATTTTCTGAATTGAGATAATCACTAATAATTTGAATGTTTATATCGGGATATTTTGCCTTGAGTAATTTACCTGCTGTTCCAGCCTTTGGTTTTCCAATATCATCATGTCCAAATAGGGTTTGTCGATTGAGGTTGGATTCGCTTATGCTATCTCCATCTGCAATACCAATAGTTCCCACGCCTGCTGCTGAAAGGTATAATAAGGCAGGGCATCCCAATCCTCCTGCCCCTACAACCAGGATTCTTGCATCGCGAAGCTTCTCCTGTCCCGTGGCGCCAAAGTCCGGCAGGATATGTTGCCGTTCAAACCTGCTCATCCTCCGGAAAATGGTGGTAATAAGGCAATTTCCTCATTTCCGTTCAAAGCCTGCTTATCATGAACCACCTGCTTATCTATTGCAAGGGAATATTTTGCTTCCTTTAATTGCGGATATTCCTGCTCCAGCTTGTTAAGAAGTTCTTCTGTATCAGCATACACCGGAAAATCAAATTCCTGTGACGGTAGCTTTTCGGCCAGCATTCCAAAAGCTTTTATCTTAAATCTTTCCATTTCTCCTCTGTCATTTTAAGTTCTTCCGGGGTGTTGATATTTCTAAAAATATCCGGCATTTTCCGGGAAATGGAAGGTACTAAAGTGTGCTTGTTTTCTAAAATAAAATCGGTCATTTTTAAATTGCCATCCTGTATCCTTTTCTTCACCTCTTCCTTCAGCGTGACAGGATAAATCGCAAATAACGGATTAATTCTTCCTTCCACCGTTGCGGCAATGATTCGGTCCATTTCGGCCAGATCTAAGAGTTGTTGTATTGCTTCAGAAGTAACCAAAGGCATATCACAGCTTATCAATAAGACCGCATTAGCCTTTGTATTGGAAAAAGCTGTTAAAAGTCCTCCAAGTGGTCCTTTTTCAGCAATTATATCAGAATAAACCGGAACTCCGAATTTTTCATATTCAGAATCATGAGCAATTATATTAATCGAAATATCTATATTACTAAGGGCCTTCAGCACATAAGAAACCATTGGCCGGCCATCTAAAAGAACGAGTCCTTTATCCCTGCCCATCCTGCTGCTTTTACCGCCTGCAAGAATAAAAGCTTCTACCTCAACTTCAGGCATCACGTTAAAATTAGTTTAATGGCGGCACCGGCTAGTACAAGAGTGAGCAGGTTTTTGACAATCACCACATTAAATTTTCGTGCACCGTAATAACTCCCAAGCATTCCAGCTATTATTGTGGGAGGTATGAAGATCCAGAGAGTCTTGTCAAAAGACAGGTCAAAACCTACCGTGCCAATGTAGCCGGCAACAGAGTTTACGAAAATAAACAGGGCACTAAGAGCCGCTGTTTCGCGGATGTTGGTCCAGCCAAGCATTAGCAATAACGGGGAAAGGATGATCCCTCCACCAATTCCTATAAGGCCAGATAAAAACCCGATTAAGATCCCGATTATGGGAGGCAGCCAGGCATTTTGTTTAATAAATCCAATATTATTTTTTGGAAAAACCCCCAGGAACTGCAAAATTGGGAATAAAAGCAGGACGCCAAGAATATTCATATAAATAGCAGTATTCACAACAACCAGGCCTCCTATAAAAGCTGCGGGAATAGAAAAAACGGCAAGCTGCCAAAATAATTTGTTTGGGAAATCACAGCTTTTTCTATGGTTTAAAAACGCGACCAGGGAAACTATGATATTTAGGGTAAGTGCAGTTGGTCTTATTTCCTCAGGTGCAAAACCGGTAAGTGCCAGGATCATTAAATAGCTGCTCGCTCCCCCATGCCCAACCGAGGCATAGAAAAAAGCTGCCACAGGCAGGAGTAGAAGCGCATATATTATTAAATCTGTTGGCATCGTTCCTAAAGGTCATAAACATTCACCAAAGTTCCTTCTTTTAAAAGATCTTTTTCCTCCTCCAGCTCCACAAGGCAATTGGCAGTACTAAAAGCTTGCAGATTAAAAGACTGTTGTCCTCCCAGAATCGTTAGTTTGTCACCCTCTCTTCGGGCCTTCAAAAAGAAAGTGAATCCGGCTTTTTTCTTTTGTTCCAGGGGGAGGGGAAGAATTTTATTCGGTTTCCAGACATTTTCATGTCCCATTATATACTGAAGACATGGCTTGACATACATATTAAAACAACTAAATACAGATCCTGGATTTCCTGGAAGTGCGAAAACAAATTTCTCGTCTTTCCTTCCTGCAAACATAGGTTTACCGGGCCTTTGTTTTATTTTATAGAATAACTCCTGTACACCAGCATTCTCAAGGCATTCTTTCACAAAATCATAATCCCCTACAGAAATCCCACCGCTAAGAATTAGAACATCATTGCTGTCTAAAGCATTATTAATAGTTTGTTGAAGTTCCTCCTTATTATCTGAAGCCTTATAACCGAAAATTTTTCTAATCCCGGCCTTCTTAAGCAGGGCCGTTAACATTGGCCCATTGGAGTTAAAGATCTCTCCTTCTTCAAGCTTGGTACCTACCTCTTTCAATTCATCTCCCGTAATAATATATCCTACTGTGGGAGGAACGTAAACTTCAACCTCAGAAATCCCAACAGATGCCAGTAAACCTATAGCCCCCGGCGTAATAACTGAGGCTTTGCTCATAATTAACTGTCCTTTCCTGCACTGGGAGCCTTTGAGCCTTACATTGCTTCCGGTCTCAATTTTATCGTGATCATATAAAATTTCTCCTGCTATATCATCCCGGTCTATTAGTTCTTGCGGAATAACAGTATCTGCCCCTTCCGGCATTTTTGCTCCGGTGAAGATACGGGCTGCAGTACCCGCAACTACTTTTTGTCCGGAGGTATCTCCGGCCTGTATTACTTCTCCCAGCTGCCACTGCTTCCTGCTGCCATCAAATTCCATGGCATATCCATCCATAGCTGAATTGTCAAATGAAGGGACATCAATAGGAGAATGAATATCTTTTGCCAGGTGAAGGT
>DATHWA010000255.1:0-1667 GCA_035461025.1 Gillisia sp.
TGGA
Source organism: Gillisia sp. (assembly GCA_035461025.1). Lineage (GTDB taxonomy): Bacteria > Bacteroidota > Bacteroidia > Flavobacteriales > Flavobacteriaceae > Gillisia. The sequence continues at coordinate 5 of DATHWA010000255.1, forward strand.
AAGGATTATAACGTACTGGGAGAGATATTTCTCTCACGTCATGAGCTATTGTTGAATTTTAAAGTAAAAACCCATGCAACTACAAATTTGAATGCTGCCGAACTGGAGAAAAGGTATGGAGAAAGGGTACGAAGCCGTATGCGTCAGTTATTTAATTTAATTGCTTTTGATGAAAAAGCTAGAGATAAAAGACAATAATCAAAAAAACACAAAAATGAAAATAGCCACCTTTAATATTCAGAATTTATTCCATCGAGATAAAAGTTTGATCAAGCCCCCGGCGGGAAAGTGCGTTTTGAACTGGATCAATGAAATGAATTTTTTAATGAGAAAAATTTTAAAGTCAGGGGGAGATCTGGAACGAATGAAAGAACTTTCATTTTTACTGGGATTTGAAAATTGTAACCCGGTACCATACGCCGTAATGCGAAAGCGGGGAGGGGAATTGTTTTTAAAAGGATCTGGAGGTTCCCTGGAAAATAAAGCTTCCAGCATCTCCGAATGGAATGGATGGGTTCCTGTGCAAACGGTTCCTCTTAACCCGGTTGCAACAGAGAATAAAGCGAAAGTAATTGCGGAGGGAAATTCTGATATTCTTTTGCTCCAGGAAACTGAAGATCGTAATTCTTTAAAAGAATTTAACCTGGAGTTTTTGCCAAAATACAATATGGTGCCTTATGGTGAGCAGCTGGTATTGCAGGGCAATGATCCAAAAGGCCGGGAATTGGGTCTATTAACCAAAAATGGTTTTACAGTTCAGGGAATAAAAACTTATATGGATGATAGAAATGATAAGAATGATCTACTATTTGATAAAAATGTTTTGCAGTATGAAATCACTACACCTTCCGGGAATATTTTCTGGTTAATTGCGGTTCACTTTATTGGCACAGCAAAGGATAAGGAAACAACAGATGGCATAAGGTTTCAACAGGCTTATAGGGTGGCAGAGCTATATCAGGAGATGCGGAAGGAAGGCAGAGTAAATGTAATAGTTGAAGGGACATTTAATGCGGTCTCATATTGCCATTCCCTGTCTCCTCTGCTGCAAGAGACCGACTTAAAAGATGTTGCCAAACATTCAGGGTTTAATGTTGATTTGGATACAGGGAAAGACTCCAATTATTACCGGCTGGGTGCATACAGGATGGGGGTAAATATTAAACAAAAAGATTATATATTATTATCTCCTGAAATGTTTAAGAGAGTTAAATCAGCTGGTTTAAATAGAAAAGCAGTCTGGCCAGATAAGCCCGGGAAATGGCAGGTTTATAATTCCTTGCAAAACCGGGATCAGGCAGCAAGTGACCATCCCATGGTATGGGCTGAGATTGATCTATAACAAGTTTTTCCTTTTAAGAATTAGGGAAACTTCAACCATGATTAGCTTAAATATTTCCCTGATAATCTGAAAAAGATCTCTATATATATATTCTTCATTGTTCGAACAGGTTCAGTAATTTATCATATATCAATAATGCAATAACTTCAAGATTCTCCGATTTGGAAATAAAATCTGCTTCATCCAAATCGGATAAAAATCCAAGTTCCACCAAAATGGACGGAGCTATTCTTTGAGATTCTTTTAATACCTGGAAACCTGCAAATTTTATTCCTCTTGATTTAATTCCCAAATGAGAGGTTAGAGCACTATGAATTTCAT
>DATHWA010000256.1:0-11361 GCA_035461025.1 Gillisia sp.
ATATTCCTAAAACTTACTGCATTTCTCAAAATATCAATTATCCTTTTTTAATTTCAGAAGAAGTTGATGTAATAAGGCATCTCTTGTTAATCCATTACTTTACAAGGACCAATTCATAACAATGAAACGGATATTCGCTCTGTTTCGGAAAAAAAATATCTCCAAGCCTTTTGTAACCCCTGCTCTCATAGAACCGATGGTTTCTTTTGTTTTGGCTGAAGGTGTCAAGCCTTACTGATTCAAAACCGTTATTACGTGCGAAATCCTCTGCAAAGTCCATGAGCTGTTGACCGTAACCCTTACCCCAAACTGAAGGATGTGTAGCAAGGCGGTGAATGTAGATGTTCTTTTTCCCTTCAGTCAACCATTCTATAGGAATATACTCGTCATCCATATGATCTGTAATGACGATTATGCCCAATATTACTCCCTTTTCCTCGAGAAGGTAAAGTTCCTGCCGGTCGATATCTTCTTTGAGTCTTTCTAAAGATGGATAATGTTCGTTCCATTGAAAGATCTCCTTATCCTGCATAGCCACCGCACAGGCTTCTGTAAGTTTTTTAATATCTGAAAGATCCTTAATGTGAGCAGGTCGTATTTTCATAATTACTGGACATTGGTGAGAATAAAACAAAAAACCACCCTTAAAAAGAGTGGTTTTGTGGAGAATATCGGAGTCGAACCGATGACCTTTTGGCTGCCAGCCAAACGCTCTAGCCAGCTGAGCTAATCCCCCGTGAAGGGCCAAAGGTAAAACAAAAATTTAAATGTGTAAAATCTTATTTTCTTTTTTGAGCCTTGTCTTATTTCATCTCTTCCAGCAGCTTTGCTTTATCCTTCTTTAGAAATTTTACCGTACGATCCAGCACATATTGAAATTCTGATGGAAACTCTTCCTGCTCCCAGGGATGGGAAAGACCATAAACATGATCTGCACTTTCCACCAGCAAAAGATCCGGGAATGGGCTCCATTCAAATAATTGGCCGGAGTCACTTATTGGCACTGAGGTGTCATTGCTTCCATGAACAATTAAATGTGGAATTTCCAGTTCCTTCGCCGCCCTGGAAATATCCAGGCGTTCCTCGTTTTCTTTAAAATTGGTATAGAATTGAAAATGATGTGGAAGTTTTTGCCCGGTGCGGGTGTTCACTATATAGCTTACGCCTTTTTCTTTCCATTTTTCCAGCTCTTTTTCCTCCGGGAATCTCGATGCAAAATCACTTACAGAAGAGAAGGTTACAAGACGGGTTATTCTCTTATCTTCAGAAGCTTTAATGGTAGCAATCCCACCTCCCCGGGAATGGCCAATAAGATTAATGTTTGCAACATCAAGGTGAATTGCCTGTTCAAAATCGGGCAATAACAACCAGTCAACAACACTTTGCAGGTCATCTAGTTCCTTGATATAATTATTGTCCCCAAATGCCTCTATGTCACGAAATTCCATAGGATCATCCGGCGTAATTCCGTTATGCGAAAAATTGAATTTTACAAAGAAGAATCCATTCTGTGCAAAGAATTCTCCCATTTTTTCCCAGGCCCCCCAATCCTTAAAGCCTTTATACCCATGACAAAAAAGTATTATTTGTTTTGGTTTGTCATCCGGGCGAAAAATTATGTCTGTAAGAACAGGCTTTCCATGCTTTCCGTTAATCTCTATATTCTTCTTTTTAGTAAGTTCCATATGCCTTTTTAATTTCTTTTTCAAGAAACGGAATTTTAGGATCACAGATCTCTTTTATTAGAGACTTTAACTGTACTTTAAAGTTTTCGAGTGTCTCAGGTTCAATGTTGCATTTTTTATTGCGATCCCGGCTGTGTTCTTTTTTACCAAACTTCAAAAACCCTTTCTTTAAATTTTTAAAAGATATTACCCCGGCTTCTACTTCCTGCCCGTGCGGGCGGTTCTCCAGCAACATGGTGGCATACATAAGGACCTGGAAAGGTTTGGAATATTTGTCATAATCTGTTGTAAGATCATCCCAGTCGCATATTTCAAGCTGGTTTTGCTCAACCTTCCCGGTTTTGTAATCTATAATACGAAGGATGTTATTACAGCTGTCTACCCTGTCTACATTTCCTCTAATATTCACAGGGAAATCCAGCTCCGGGATCTCTATTGAAGCAGTGAGATTAGCTTCAATCTCCCGAATAAAAATTTCATTGCCTGCTTCCAGTTCTGTCATCTCCATTTTAAGAAAATTAACTACATATCTGCGTGCTACTTCAAAAATGAGAAGATTTTTTCCCTTGGAAAGAGGAGCACTGCTGTATTCCAGTGTAAACTGCCGTTTAACTTCTGCTGTAGTTCTTTGTTTAAAGCTTTCAATATCCTGTATTGTGAGCTGCCGGTCTTTAAGGGGAGCATAAAACTCTTCCAATGTTTGATGGACTACTGTTCCCAGGGTATTATATGCCACGGTCTCCTCAACTTCCTCCTTATCTCTTATGTTAAGAATATACTGCAGGTAAAAATCCAGCGGATTACGCATATATGTAGTCAAAGCTGAAGGGGAGAAGCCCCTGCCGGCGATCTCCTTAATTCTTCGCATGATTAGAGGGGTTTTTTCGATCTCCTGAAGCTCATTTTCTACATTTTTAACTTTTGGAGTTACCACTGTGCCGGAGATCTTATGGGCAGGTTGTTTTTCAAGCTCCAGCTGAAGCAAAAACCTGCTTTTTTCACCTCCCATGCTTCCTTCTGTATCTGTATTATGCAATAGATAAACCTTCTTTGCCCGCTGCAGGAGGTGGTAAAAATGATAGGTGTAAACAGCGTCTTTTTCCTTATAGGTGGGTAATCCAAAACTTTTCTTCAGTTCGTACGGAATAAAAGAGTTATTGCTTTTTCCTGCTGGAAGCGTTCCTTCATCTACAGAGGTGAGGATCACTGTTTCAAAATCCAAAACCCTGGACTCCAGCATACCCATTAATTGAAGTCCATGAAATGGTTTTCCTTGAAAATCAAGGGAATGAAGGCCGCTTATCTCCTTATAAAAATGGTGCAGAGCTTCAACCGAATTGATGTGGGGATACTTTGAGAGCAGCTGCTTGAGTTGTTCTGTAACCTGTAGGTACCGGTATAAAAATTCGAGGTTTAAAGCATCTCCTTCCTCATTGAGCTCTTCCTTAATATAGGTTATAAGCGCTATTATGTTTTCAAGTGCTTGTTCCGGACCGGGCCGGGAACCGGGAAATATAAATTTTATTGCATCTGGAGAAGGTGCCCCGAATAGATGACAAATTTGTTGCCGGCTGAGATATAACAAGTTTTCATTTTGTATGGCCGCAATTACCTTTCTACACCTGTTCTTGGTAATGCGTTGTATAATGGGGTTGCTCAGGATGCTTATCACATCTTTGTAATAAAATCTACTATCCTCTATTTTGAAAAATTCGAACATTTTTTCAAATAAAAATGAGAAGTTGCTGTACTTAAGTGGATACCCCATGGTAATATTAAGCGCAGGGATATTAGCCGGCATAGAATTAAGAACCGGTAATAATAGGGATTCATCCCCCAGCACCACTGCGGTCGTATCAAGGTTTTCTTCCGGCAAGGCATTGAGCAATTCTCCTACATATTTTGCCTGCCCAATATTCTTTGGCACCCCAATGATCTCTATTTCTTTTTCTGAAGAATACTCATTCGAGAGTATTTCAAAATTATTATCCCGGTAAAACTGCCAGGTATTGGCATATTCTCGCAGAAAGAGCCCTGCGTCGTGCTCTCTGTCCCGGAAATGGACTTCATCAATATCCCAAAACACTCGCGCCCCATTTTCCAGCATAGTTTGAAATATTCTTTGCTCGGCACTATTAAGTGCATTAAAGCCTACAAAAACGTGGGTAGCAGCATTGTCTACAGCGAAAGTTTCAATTTTTTCTGCTGCCTGCCTGTAAACCATACCCTGGTAACCTGTCTCACTCGCCAATAAGTTTTCCTGAAGTTGGGAATAATATTCCGCCAGTTTTTTCCAGAAGGCCAGGTAATTTTTTACAATATCAGTTTTCTCCGATGCGAGGGACCAGTGATTAAGGTCCTGTATCTCCGCAAGGTGATTAAATATTTTATTTTGTGGAATTAGATACCTGTCAATCTCATTAAAATCGTGAATGAGGGTTTGTGCCCAGGTACTAAAATTCTCGAAATTCTCGATTTCTTCAGCTCTTGTACAGTTCTTATATACGGTATAGAATTCAAAAAGAGTGGAGGTGTTATCTATTGTGGATAAGCCTGAAACAGCTTCAGTAAACTCCTCTATACTTATGATGGACGGTGAGAATTCCGGTTTTTTAATGTGCCTGGCTATCTCCCTGCGTAAGAAAGCTCCCGCCCGTTTACTGGGGAGGATAAAAGTATGATGGGAGAGGGAACTATTTGTTTTAAATAGCTCCTGAATTACGGTAGTGATGAAAGATGTCATAGGGTAAAAATAGAAAACGCCCCGATCAATCGGGGCGTTTTCGCTTATATTTTAGGAAGAAACTTCCTCTTAGTTATTACCTGTTCCGGTAGTATCTGTTTGAGTTTCATTACTACGGTCTCTCATTTCCTTGTCTTTATCTAAAGAAATTTCAACACGTCTGTTTTCCTGTCTTCCCTGAGCAGTATTGTTAGAAGAGATTGGTCTTTCCTGTCCATAACCTTCAGAAGTAAGTCTGTTAGCTGGTACTCCATTAGAAACAAGCCATTCCCTTACAGAAGCTGCACGCTCCTTAGAAAGTTGCAGGTTGTACTGGGCACTACCTGTACTATCTGTATGTCCTTCAATATGGAAAATTGTGTTATCATATTCCTCCATTATCTCTGCTATTGATTTCAACGCAGCTTCAGACTCAGCTTTTATAGTTGATTTGTTAACGTCGAATAATACAGTTTTTGAATACTCATTCAATTCACTAACAATTTCAGCAGTTGGCTCTGGACAACCTTTGTTTGCTACAGTTCCGGGAGTATCTGGACACTCATCATCTTTATCTAATACGCCATCACCATCACGGTCTTCAAAAGGACATCCGTTATTTTCAACCGGACCTGCTTCTTCTGGACACTCATCTAAATGATCTGGTACTCCGTCTCCGTCAGAATCTGGACATCCGTTAAATTCAGCTGGTCCTGCTTCGTTTGGACATTCATCCTGTGGATCTGGGATACCATCACCATCAGTATCAGGACATCCATCAAATTCAGCTAAACCTGGAGTGTTAGGACAAGCATCTAAATGGTCTGGAATACCATCACCATCTGAGTCTGGACATCCATTAAATTCAGGTAATCCCGGAGTTTCAGGACATTCATCGTCTTTGTCATAAATTCCATCACCGTCTGTATCAAGTCCACCAAAGATGAATTTCAAACCAGCACTATGCTGGAAGTGTGGAAAAGCATCATCTGCAAATGCATGCTTATACGTAGACTGGATGCTTAAAGCAACATTGTCTGAGAACCAGAAGCTTAAACCGGCAGAACCGTTTAATGTTGCTGCCCCGTCATTATCAAGCCAGGTGTAACCACCACCAATACCAATATTAGGATCTAACCAGCCATCATTCAGTAAAGCTCTTAGGCTATATTTAATGTTTCCATCTAATGCGTAATATGAAAGATCATTTCGGCTTTCACTTCCAAATTTGCTAATTTGGTTAACAGAACCTGCAGCTTCAAATACTAAACCACTACCAATGTAACGGCCCACACTTAATCTTGAAACAGCCGGTAAAACGTTCCAATGGTCTGAAACATTAAAATATTCGTCAAACCATCCCCCGGCAGGAGCGTCTTCTCCTGTTGGGTAAAAGTCAACCGCGTTTACGCCAATTCCAATGGCCCAAGGGTTATTTTCATCTTGCGCCTGTACAGCACTAAAGCTGAGCACAAACAATGAAGCTAATAAAAATCTGCTAAGATGTTTCATATTTGTTAATTTAGTTTTAAGTGTTAATTCAAGCAAAAGTATGCGCTAATTCAATATTAACAAAGCTAAAAATAATAAAGTTTTCTTAATTAAGCCGCAATTACGGTATATAATCAAGCATCCTTAAGCCTTTGTAATTGTGACTTTTAACTGTGAATTTAGAATTTTATGGATTTATAAAAAAGCATAAATTATACTAGTAATATATCAATTTTATAAACTTTTAACATTTATTTAATTCCCTGTTTTAGTCGATAACTTTTAATTCCCGTCCCACCTTTTTAAAAGCTTCAATGGCTTTATCCAGGTGTTCTTTCTCATGTGCAGCAGAGAGCTGAACCCTTATCCTTGCTTTGCCCTTAGGGACAACGGGGTAAAAGAAACCTATTACATAGATCCCCTCTTCCAGAAGCATATCTGCCATATCCTGGGAGAGTTGTGCATCATATAACATTACAGGAACTATTGCAGATTCCCCGTCTATTATATCAAATCCCGCAGCTTTCATTTCCTTCTTAAAGTATTTGGTATTCTCATGCAGCTTATCCCTTAATGAGGTGTCCTTTTTCAACATGTCAAATACTTTGATCGAGGCTCCAACAATTGCAGGTGCAAGAGAATTAGAGAACAAATAAGGCCGGGAACGCTGGCGCAGGATTTCAATGACCTCCTTTTTTGCAGTGGTGTAACCTCCCATTGCCCCACCCAGTGCTTTACCAAGGGTCCCGGTTATTATATCTATTCTTCCCAGAACATTTTTTTCTTCCAGAGTACCAATCCCTTTTTCTCCTATAAAACCGGTTGCATGGCACTCATCTATCATAACCATAGCGTCATACTGTTCTGCCAGATCACAAATCTTATCCAATGGTGCCAATAACCCGTCCATAGAGAAAACACCATCTGTAACAATTATTTTAAATCTTGCACCTTTTTCATTTGCTGCCTTTAATTGAGTTTCCAGATCTTCCATATTGCCGTTCTCATAACGGTATCGTGCAGCTTTACATAATCTAACTCCGTCAATTATCGATGCGTGATTAAGGGAATCGCTTATTATTGCATCCTCTGCAGTAAGTAAAGGTTCAAAGACACCGCCATTGGCATCAAAAGCCGCCGCATATAGAATAGTATCCTCTGTTCCGTAGAAATCGGCTATTTTTTGTTCCAGCTCTTTATGGATGTCTTGAGTTCCACAAATAAATCTTACGCTGGACATTCCAAATCCATGTGAGTCCAGAGTATCCTTTGCTGCCTGTATCACATCCGGGTGTGAAGATAGCCCCAGGTAGTTATTAGCGCAGAAGTTTATTACTTCCTGTCCTGTTGAGATCTTAATTATCGCATCCTGCGGGGAGGTAATTATTCGTTCTTTCTTATAAAGGCCATTTGCCTTTATTTCTTCAAGTTCTTGTTGTAAGTGGTCTTTTATTGCTCCGTACATATTTTTCAGTTTTTACAAAATTAAACATCTTTTAAACAATGGTGATGGTCACCTCCTCATTAATATATATAAGGAGTTTTTTTGAAACTTCATATCCCATCTCCCTTAATATATTTGCATAAAGTTCCATTTGCTCCCTGTGAGCTGGCTGGAATTTACCGGTTTTATAATCCAGTATGGTTACCCGGTTGCCTTCAAAGTTAAGCCTGTCCGGTCGCAGGATTTCTCCTCCAGGGCTTATTATATCTCTTTCTCTTTGTACCACAGCATCTTTCTGAAAATAAATTTCCAGCTCGGGATGAGTTACTACCTGGGATAACAGCTTCTTCATACTGGTTTCTGTGGCGGGGTCGCGCTCCTGCTTTTTAAGAAATTTTTCCATTGCCGGAGGAATATCTTCAACAGTATCTGTTTCAGAAAGTATATTGTGCACCAGGTTACCTGTATTTACAGCAATATCCTGAAGGGTACCCCACATACTGCCGGAGCGGGTAACAATTTTAACAATCTCGTTTTGTGTGGAAGAACTAAAGTAATTAAGCGGATTTGTCGAATCAACAATTAAAGCTTCGGTAGTTTGGTATTCCCTGCTTCCAAACTGGTAAGATAATTTTTCAGTCCACAGGCCACGCGATTTTAAATAACCAATTAAAAGTCCGGAAACCCTGTCATCATATTCTTCTCCTTTTTTAAGGTCAAGGTTAGAGATGATGTATAACTGCCGCGAAGCCCGGGTAAAAGCCACGTATAAAATATTGATAGCATCAAATTCAGTTTGGTGTAAAAGTTCCTCGTAGGCATTGGCTTCATATTCCCCCCAGTTAAGCATTTTTGAAGATGCCCTAAAATAACTTACAGGGATTTCAGCCAGTTCCTCTGGTAGGGGCAACCAGAGATTTTCTTTGCTAATATCTCTTATTTTGGTGTTAGCAAAAGGATAAATGACTACAGGAAATTCCAGTCCCTTGGACTTATGGATGGTCATTATTTGAATAGCATCTTTCGTTTTTGGGACAGAGATGCTAAGCTTCTCCCGCTGTTGGTTCCATAATTCTAGATATTGGGTAATACTCACGGGAGAGGCTGTGGTTTTCTCAAATATAAAATCCAGGTAGAATTGAATATAAGCATTGGAATCTTCAACCAGTGAAAAACACCTTATGATATATTCCGCAGCCTCATAAATAGATAATTCCCTTACCAGTGATAGGCTAAAATCTATATTGTGGTCCTGTAACCAAATAAAAAATGCGTCTTCTTCCTTGTCCAGACTTGGTACAATAAGCTTATGAGGATCTTCTATGTTTAGCCTGCGAACAAGAAAATTTAAGATTTCCCACTTTAAACGACGATCTTCGGGATTAAGGGAAAATTCAAGGATTGTATTAATGAAAGCTACCTCCGGAGAATTTGACACCAGAAGAGATTCTGAAGAAACTATAGCAAATCCCTTTTCACTTAAGTAGTTAGCTATTATGAAACTTTGGTTCCTGGTCCTTGTTAAAATGCAAATGTCACTTTTTTGCACCCCATCATTTTCTAATTCTAATAGGATCTCAAAAACTTTCTCAGGCTGCAATTCCCTATCATGCTCTGAGTTTTCCGGGTCCAGGAATGAGATATCAACATAGCCCGGGATGTCCTTTTTTGCGACCTGCCCACTTTCCTGAAAAAGCTCTTTGTATGCCGGTTCGTGAAATTTTTCTGCCAGGAATTTGAAAAAGGAATTGTTGAAGTCCACAATTTCCTTTGCACTCCTGTAATTATATGGAAGATTTGAGACTTCTTTTTCTACAGTAAAGGGATTTGTGTCTCCATATAGATCGATAAATTGTTCCGCCTTTCCTCCCCGGAATCTGTAAATAGATTGTTTTGCATCACCAACAAGTGTTAGGCAGGCGGGGTCATTATCTTCCGCGATTGTAGATAAAGCGTGGTCAATTAGCGGGGTGATATTGTTCCACTGCATTTCTGAAGTATCCTGGAACTCGTCTATAAAATAATTGCGGTATCGCTCTCCTAGTCGTTCATAAATAAATGGGGCCGGTTGGTCCTTTACCTGGGATGCAATTGTTGGATTAAAATCTGAAATCAAAACCAGTGACCGTTCCTTTTTAATAAGCTCCATTTCTGAAGCTATTTCACTTAAGAGGGATAAGGGGGATATGGTAAAATAAAGTTCCCGTAAATATTCCCGGCGAATTATTGCCAATTTCGATGAATCGAACAATAGGGCTATTTCCTGCTGGAGGTCATCCAGAATATCCTTTTTGTCCTGGGGCACGCTGGCTGCATAAAGATTTTCATTGCCTATGTTTTCCTGCCAGTTCGCCGTGAAGGTTATTTTATAATCTTTATTCTTTAGTTTGCTGAAATATGTAAAAACATATCCTCCTTTAAAATCTTTTTTTGTGAGATCATTTCCATGTACCAGGGAGAAAAAATGTTCAGCTATAGTGGCGATGTTTTCTTCGGAAGTTTTTATCAAGGCCTTCACTTTTTCTGAAAAATCCCGGTAATCTTTCATGTTTTTTTCACGAAGGTATTTTACAAACTTCTGGTGGTTTTCATTCAGCAGGATTCTGGCAAACCTGTAGAGATCTTTTGCAATATCCCAGCTTTGGTCTTCATCTGTCTTGGTAATTGTGAAACTCACCAGCACCCGGGTAAGTTCTTTATCCTCTCCTGCACGGTTAATAACCCTGTCTACTGCTTCCTGCAATACCTGAAGGGTATTCATTTCAACCTCAAAATTTACAGGGATCCCCAGGTCCTTCGCAAATGTCCTTATAATTTTATGGGTGAACCTGTCAATAGTTGAAATATCAAATGAAGCGTAATTATGAAGGATACTTTTAAGTATTTTCCCGGCTTTTACTCTTACCTCTTCCTCTGTTTTACCTGTGGCAGTTGCCAGGTCTTTCTTTAAACTTAGGACATCAGGAGGACAGGGTTCCTGTGAAAGTGAATCCAGGGCAGAGATTACCCTGGTCTTCATCTCTGCCACTGCTTTATTGGTAAAGGTTATGGCAAGGATGTTCCGGTACTCATCTTGCTGGCTGCTGCGCAGCAATAAGAGCAAATAATCCCTTACCAAAGTATATGTTTTTCCTGACCCGGCAGAAGCGTTGTAAATTCTAAATAAATTGGGTGTTTGCAAGATGAAAATTTGATTTAATGGGGTAGAAAATCCCCGACGGTTCTAAATATCAAAATTAAAGCAAAGAAAAAGCAATCTTTAAGGTTTTTATAACAGTTTAATATTTTTAATAAGTGCCTTAATACCTAATTTTGAAACAATGATCATATTATAACTAAAAAATTAATAATTATGGCTTTTGAATTACCAAAATTGAAATATGCGTTTGACGCATTGGAACCACATATTGATGCAAAAACCATGGAAGTACACCATGATAAACATCATGCAGGTTACACCTCTAAATTGAATGCTGCCATTGAAGGAACAGATAATGAAGGGAAGACTATAGAGAACATTCTTAAAAATTTAGATAAATCAAATTCTGCAGTAAGGAATAATGGTGGAGGATACTATAACCATAACCTTTTCTGGGAGATTATGTCACCGGATGGTGGTGGTAAGCCTGAAGGGGAACTGGCACAAGCCATAGATTCAGCATTTGGTTCTTACGAATCTTTTAAGGATGAATTTTCTAATGCAGCTGCAACCCAATTTGGATCCGGATGGGCCTGGTTGTGTGTTCACGAAGGTGGAAAAGTGGAAATATGTTCTACTCCAAACCAGGATAACCCACTAATGCCAGGTGTTGGTTGTGGAGGCACCCCGGTTCTTGGACTGGATGTATGGGAGCATGCATACTATTTAAAATACCAAAACAAGCGTCCAGAGTATATTGAGGCCTTTTTTAATGTGATAAACTGGCAGGAGGTTTCTGCACGTTACGCTCAGGCTAAATAGATATTTATTTTGAAAAAGGAAAAGAGGTTGCCTGGAAAGGCAGCCTTTTTTTATGAAA
>DATHWA010000257.1:0-6099 GCA_035461025.1 Gillisia sp.
AAGAGCTTCCTTGAGAGCTTCCTTGAGAGCTTCCTTGAGAGCTTCCTTGCGAAGAGCTTCCTTGCGAAGAATTTCCCTGCGAAGAGCTTCCTTGTGAAGAACCTGACTGGTTGGAATTTCCCTGGGAAGAACCACTACCCGGAGGCGGGGTAAGAAAGGTGAAATCTGTACACTGTACTTCTACAGTATATCTCTCCAGTCCTTTATCATCTGTCCATTTTCTCGTCTTAAGGCGGCCTTCAATATAAACTTTATCTCCTTTTTTCAGATATTTTTCACAGATCTCTGCAGCCTTATTCCGTACTACAACATTATGCCATTCTGTATTCTCAACACGTTGTCCTGTTGCTTTATTGGTATACACTTCGTTGGTTGCCAGGGGAAAACGGCCTATGGAATTACCACCTTCAAAATAATGCATTTTAACGTCATCACCCGTGTGGCCTATTAGCATTACTTTATTGAGAGTTCCGGTCATAGTTGAAAAATTTAATCTGCTAAACTACAGCATTTTGTTTAATAATAATTTTAAAAATAGCTAAAATTCTTCAGCAAGCATTACGATAGGAAAGAAATATCAATATGTAAAATCATACTCATTTAAAAAATTGGCTATAAGCACAGGTACCGGGTATTCTTTCAAAGTTTGAGCAGGAATACCTTTTTCAGGCAACTCCTTTTTCTCAATAAGCCAGAACCTGGTATACAGATGTTGATGTGACAGTTTATGAACAATAGGGAGATTATTAAAAAGTGTGATCTCCGGTTCTCCCGGCCCCGTCATTTCCTGGAATGTGAGATCATCGAGGATCTCTTGAGGCTCTAACAAGCTTTTTGTTTCCAGTAACGGAAACTGGTACAGGCCTTCCCAAATTCCCTTTCCCTCACGCTGCTTAAGAATAGTATTGTTTTCTTCTGAAAGAAAGACCAGGTAGTTGAAATATCGCTTTTTGACTTTGGTTTTTTTTAGTTTTACCGGCAACTCACCTACTTTTCCATACTTTATGGCAAGGCAACCATTTGCCAGCGGGCAGGTATTGCAAAGGGGAAGCTGTGGTTTACACTGGAGCGCACCAAATTCCATAACTGCCTGGTTATAATCTCCGGGATTCTCCCTGTCCATGATCTCTTGAGCAAGGATTTTAAACTCTTTAATTCCCCCAGTACTATTAATAGGAGTATCAATATCAAAATATCTCCCCAGGACCCGATAAACATTTCCATCTACCACAGCAACCGGCTCTTCATAACAAATAGAAGCTATCGCACTGGCGGTGTAATCTCCCACTCCTTTTAACTCTTTTAAACCTTTATAAGTCTCTGGGAATATTCCGTCAAGTTCTTCAGCTACATATTTTGCAGCAATATGAAGGTTCCGGGCACGGGAATAATAGCCCAGTCCCTGCCAGTTTTTTAAAACAGTATCAAGAGGGGCTTTGGCAAGCTCAAAAACGTTCGGAAATGCTTCAATAAACTTCAAATAATAGGGCAAGCCTTGCTCAATTCGCGTTTGCTGAAGGATAATTTCACTGAGCCAAATGTGATAAGGATCTTTTTTTTGCCTCCAGGGCAATTCCCTCTTATTATTTAAATACCAATAAGTGAGGGTTTTAGCAAAATCCATGTATGCAGAAGTTTGTTTGCAAGTATAAATCTTTATTTGGTTACTATTTAATGAATTAGGATTGAAATATTGGAGATTTAATTCTTATATTTGCCCCCTTGAAAATTAAGAAACCCCAATAATAAAATAGTACGAAAATGACGAAAGCAGATATCGTAGCCAAAATTTCTGAAAAATTAGGAATGGAAAAAGGAGATGTGCAAGCTACTGTGGAAACATTCATGGAAGAAGTAAAAACATCTTTAGAAAGTGGTGACAATGTTTATTTAAGAGGATTTGGAAGCTTTGTGATCAAAACAAGAGCTGAAAAAACCGGAAGAAACATTTCCAAGAACACAACTATTAAGATCCCGGCCCACAACATCCCGGCATTTAAGCCTGCACGAGTATTTGTGGATGGTGTTAAGACTAACGTTGAAGTAAAATAAAATTCTCTTATAAGAGATAAGAAATAGAATACTAATTTAAAACCAACACTATGCCAAGTGGTAAAAAAAGAAAAAGACATAAGGTAGCTACTCACAAAAGAAAAAAGCGAAGCAGAGCTAACCGCCATAAGAAAAAGTAGTGCTCCCACTACTTTTTTTAGTACAAGACGTTCTTTGAAATTGAAACCCGGTTTATAAGTTAATGTAGGCCAGAGGTTTCTTCAGGCTTAAAAACCCTGTGATAAAAATATTGTTTAATCCATCCCGACTAAAGCGGGATAAAAATCTAATTAGAGTGGACAAAGAATTGATTATAAGATCTGGTTCCTCTGCTGTAGATTTTGCCTTATTAAAAGATGGAAAACTTGTTGAATTAAACAAAGAAGAAGATGACAGTAATTTTGCTGTTGGTGATATCTTTATTGCCAAAGTGCGAAAATCTGTTCCCGGATTAAATGCCGCATTTGTAAATGTAGGCTATACCAAAGATGGTTTTTTACACTATCACGATCTGGGACCTCAGGTCTCTTCCTTGTTGAAATTCATAAAACGTGTAAGCACAGGTAAATTAAAAGATTATTCCTTACAGAATTTTACTTTTGAAAAAGATATTGATAAAGACGGCAGCATTGTTGACGTCCTAAAATCAAATCAGTCGTTACTGGTACAGGTGATGAAAGAACCCATCTCCACCAAAGGCCCCAGGATAAGCTCAGAGCTTTCCCTACCGGGCCGCTATATAGTGCTGGTTCCTTTTTCCAATCGGGTTTCTGTCTCTCAAAAGATAGAAAGCAAGGAAGAAAAGGACCGCCTTAAAAGATTGGTGAAGAGTATAAAACCAAAAGGTTTTGGGATCATTGTACGTACAGTGGCAGAAGGCAAAAAAGTAGCAGAATTGGACAGAGATCTCCAGAATTTACTGGATCGCTGGACAGGCATGAGTAAAAAATTGTATAAAGCACCCCATCCTTCCAAAGTACTTGGAGAGTTAAACAGGGCATCATCAATATTAAGAGATATCTTCAATGATACTTTTACATCCATTTGGGTGGACGATGAAACGCTTTATTCACAAATCAAAGATTACGTGGCAGAGATTGCCCCGAACAAAGAATCAATAGTAAAATTGTATCAATCAAACGTTCCCGTTTTTGAAAAATTTGGTATCGAAAGACAAATAAAAACTTCATTTGGCCGCACCGTTTCCATGAGTAAGGGTGCATATCTCATTATAGAGCATACTGAAGCCATGCACGTTATAGACGTGAACAGTGGCAACAGGTCCAACAAAGCAAAAAATCAGGAGGATACCGCATTGGAGGTGAACCTCATAAGTGCAACCGAAATTGCCCGCCAATTGCGTTTACGCGATATGGGAGGTATCATAGTCATTGACTTTATCGATATGGGCAATCCTGATAACAGAAAAGCCCTCTACGATCACCTTAAGAACGAAATGAGCGATGATCGTGCAAAGCACAAGATCTTACCGCCAAGTAAGTTTGGGTTGATACAAATTACAAGACAACGCGTAAGGCCGGAAACCAATATCAAGACCCGGGAAGAAAATCCCAACGGGGTAGGTGAAATTGAAGCACCTATCATCGTAATTGATAAAATAAAAACCGACCTGGAAAGGATCATTAAGAAAGATCATAAAAAGATCACCCTTAGTGCCCATCCATTTATTGCAGCCTTTTTAACAAGAGGCTTTCCATCACCCCGCTCACAATGGTTCTTTGACCATAAGCGCTGGGTAAAAATTTTACCAAGAGATGCTTACACGTACCTCGAATATCACTTCCACGATAAGAACGGGGAAGTAATAGAGTAAACAACATATATTGTTATAAACGCCTTTCATTTATTTGGGAGGCGTTTTTTTTTGAATAGATTTGAGAAGTGAGTATTGAGTATTGAGATGTCTTTGGGGAAAAGAATCTGGATACTAGAGTCTGGAATCTGGACTAAACTTTTAATTGTTTAAATATGTAATAAAACAACTGCCTGATTTTAAAAATATTAAGATGGAGAGGTTGAAAAAATTCCATTATCTTGATGCCAATAGTTTCCACTATCACTTAAGTATTAGTATGAAAACCAAGGTTTTCAAACACGAGGAAACAGCCTAAATTTAAATTATTAGAGTTTGATAAAATCTTATAACCTTTTACTACTATTTCTTTTATTTTCTTCCTGCTTAGTTGATGATAATAGGCTACGAAATGAGGAAGAAATAATTAATAAAAAGATTGACAATATTTCCGGAGAAGAAAATTCACAACTGGTTCTGGATACCATTTCTGGTTTCGATTGGGATGAACTTTTAATTATTGGCCCTTATATAGAGGTAGATACCATAGAAAACAGAACCAACCATGAACTCCATATCCTTCCAAGATCTACACAATCATTCGATAAGTTGATACTGCTTGGCTTTATCGACAATAAGACTGCGATACGGTATATGGAGCTTAATCGTTCAAATTTTCACGACAGTATATTTATTCAAAAAGGTAGAGAATATAGGTTTTATCCAAGGAACAAGGCGCAATTGAATTTACTTATTAGGGAGTATTGAGAAGTGAGATATGAGATATGAGATCTGATTTGAAGTGTTTAGAGTATGGGGAATCCATACAGAAAAAACAGATTAATAGGAATGGTTCCAGTAATTTTATAATCTTATTCTTTTATTTTATTTTTTTGGGCGGAGCTGTTTCATCCCCGGCTCAAAATATAGGTGAGATTTCAGATGAAGAATATGAGGTAATAAATTCAGTCCTTTCCGCGGATTCTAATAATATCATCTATATATATAATAAGGTTTACTTTGATAAAGGCTGGGCAAACTATTTCGAGCCTGGAAATTTCGAAAGTATAACCTCTAAAGTGGGGGTTCCGGTCATTATCTCAGATATAGAGTTAGATGAGATATTAACAGAGGAAGTATTATATTCTATACATAGCAGTATTTATTCTTCAAAACCTGTAAAACTCAGTAAGGACAAATTAAATAAATCAATAAAACTTACCGATTCATTTGATGCACCCCGGGATTTAAAAAGAGGGGTTCAAAGGATTAGTAAACCAATCATAATAGATGAAATTGCTATTATCAGAAAAATTGGATTTTTAGAAGCTCCCATTTATATTTTAAGAAAAGAAAATGAAGCCTGGAAGATCACCTATACTTTTTATGATTGGTTGATCTTAGAGTAAATAAAAAAAATTCGGAATACCAACTTTCACTTTGAATCCCCTGGGAGACGTTTTTTACCAAAATTAGTATTGAGTAATAAAATTTAAAATCTGAGAATTAGAATCTTTGGTAATTGGTTTTTGGAACTTGGAATTTGGTTTTTGGTTTTTGGAATTTGGAATTTGGTGCTTGGAATTTTATACTTGGTATTGGATTTAGGGAAGAATTACTTTTTGTTCGTATCTTCCATTCTTCCGAAATATCATTACAATATGAAATACTCCTTATTTTCTCTCTGTTTCTTCTTATACCTTAATGGTTTTGCCCAGAATGACATGTCCCTTTTATATAAAGACAGCCCCTCGATTGAAGGAACTGAAGCCTATCGTCCTTCCCCATATGTAACCGCGGGGAACCGTGTTTATATGGTGGGACATCAGGATGGTAGCTTTCCCGATCTGGGGTGGCACATCCCCGGAGAAATGGGTGGGATCTGGAACCATCCCATTAAACTGATGGATGGTTTTGATGCTGCCATAAAGATTGGAACCGAAAACTTTACTTTAGATAATGCCTCTAAATTCATTAACTACCCTACTGCAAATCGGCACATTTTTGATGTACGGGAAGGCCTCACAGTAGAACGCTGGCAGTTCGTACCGGACGATACCGAAGGTATTGTAGTGCAGTTTATTTTACAAAATAACTCTGAAGATGAGATGGATCTGGATTTTTCTTTTCTGGGCCGTGTGGATCTTCGGCCTACATGGCTTGGGGAAGAAACCAATATGATAAACGCCCGGGACACCATCTGGTACCTGGAAGAGCAAAAAATTGTTATGGCC
>DATHWA010000258.1:0-5909 GCA_035461025.1 Gillisia sp.
AAAGCTTCTTATATTTGCAAAAAAATTTCAATGAAAATACTAGCCATTTGTTTGTTTTTATTCACACTCAGTTTTAACTCTTATGCCAATAATTTTGACTGGGGCCAGAACGGCCACCGTGCTACAGGTCAAATTGCTGAAGATCTCCTAAGTCCTAAAGCGAAGAAAGAGGTCTTTAAGATCCTGCAGGGCAAAAGCCTGGCTATGGTCTCTACCTATGCAGATGAAATTAAGAGCGATTCCAGATACAGAGAATTTAATCCATGGCATTATGTGAACCTCCCGGAGGGAGAAACTGTTTATGGTCCTGAAACTGCAGCCCCGGAGGGTGATCTTTTAATGGCAATAAGAAAATGTGTGGATATTTTAAAAGATAACAATACTAACCGGGAGGATAAGGAATTCTACTTAATGATGCTGGTACACTTCATTGGAGACCTTCACCAGCCGCTTCATGCAGGTAGGGGTGAGGATAAGGGAGGAAATGACATCCAGGTAAGATGGTTCAATGAGGGTACAAATCTTCACAGGCTTTGGGATAGTAATATGATCAATTCATATCAAATGAGTTATACAGAATTGGCAGATAATCAGGCTTACCTTTCTCCTAAGAAAAGAAAAGAATTAGGCTCAGGCAGCTTTGAAGACTGGATGTATGAGTCTAAAGCCCTTGCTCTGGAAATTTATGCCTCTGCAGAAGTTGGGGAGAAATTAGGGTATAGATATATGTACGACTGGTTTCCGGTAGTGCAAGAGCAGCTGCAAAAAGGTGGAGTGCGACTTGCCAGAGTCCTTAATGAGATCTATGGATAAAAAAGCAAATTATTAAAAGAATCAAAGCTGCTTCCGGGCAGCTTTTTTAGGTCTTTTCTTTTAAAATGGGCCTGCACTAGTTATTTAATTATTTTTCTGAAAGTTAGATTAATTCTGGGATCAACCGGTTTTTTAGTTCGCGGTAGCTCATGCTTCCAGTGATGTTGGGTAGATCCTTGCATTAATAACAAACTTCCATGTTCCAGGATCAAATCCATTTTATCTTCCTTATGTTCCCGGTGCTTTAATTTGAACTTTCTTGATGCTCCCAAACTTATAGAGGCAATTACAGGATTAGGGCCCAGTTCCCTCTCATCGTCTGCATGCAAACCCATACTGTCACTGCCATCCCTGTACAAATTTGCAAGGCAATGAGTGAATTTGGTCTCTGATACTTCAGCTAATTTCATCTGCAGATCTTTTAAAACGTGATGAAATTTTAGTGGCTGAAGGGTGAGACCTGAGTAGGTGTATGAGTCATCATTTTCAGCATATAATGCAGAAAGTCTTGGCTGTGCGAGAGTTTTTCCGAAGATTTTTATGTAATGCTGTTCCCATTTAAGCTCCTTGATGAGAATATTGAAATACTCATTTGCCTGCTTCAGTGGCAGGAAATCCTTTATATATATGATCTCAGCCTCCTTTAATATTATATTTTGCACTTTTAAATTTTCCATACTCTATTAATTCACTTAAAAAGTTCCAATATTATACATTCTTACTAAGTATACACTTGCTTAATTTTTTTCAGAAAACTTTAACAAAGCTTTTTATAATTAACTTAAAAAGAGTAAATTGCCGTCCCTACTTATGTTTATTAACCCCCGGAGCTTGCTTGAAACATAATTACTTTTACCTATTATTACTCCTTACTTTTCCTGCGCAAATCTTTGCGCAACAGGAATCCTATAAAGATGATTTTCTAGATTCCCTTGCTCAACTTTCTACTGCCAGCCTCGGTAATTATCAATATAAAGATGCTATAGAAGAAGCTATGGAGATGGTTGAGGAGGCCCAGAAAAAAAAGAACCATTATTATCACTACAGAGGTCACAATATTCTTGGTTCCAGTTATTATGACCTTAATGATACCCTAAGAGCGAAGAAGCATTTTGAAGATGCTTTGATTGCTGCTGAACAAACAAATAATGATACCCTTCTTTTGGGGGCTTACAATAATTTAGGTAATATTTATTCTGAAGATAAGAACACCACGCAGGTTGGTATAGATTATTATAACCTGGTTATCAACCTGGCCGCAAAGTTAAAAAATGAAGAACAAATTTTCAATCCCACTGTAAATATAGCCTGGACATATATTGACAATAAGCAATATAAAAGGGCGTGGCCATATTTACAGAAGTCCTGGCAATTGTACGGAGACAGAAACGATTCTTATGTTGAGTCCCAGTTAAGTAATTTAACCGGAAGGTATTATTCGGGTATTAATAAGCTTGACAGTGCCGCTATTTATTTTGAAAAAGCGGTACAAATGGTGGAAGAGGATTCCCTGATCCTTCAGGCATCCCATGTGTATGAAAATTATGCCGATTTCCTCTATAAAAATGGGCAGTATGAAAAAGCATTCCTCGCCTTTCAAAAATATAATAATTACAGGTCCCAGATCTTCCGGCAGGAAAGAATGCAGGAAATTGAGGCAGCCAATATTAAATTTGATGTTGCAGAGTATCAAAAGGATCTTGAAATTGCCAGAAATGCGCAGGTTCTTAAAGATGAGATCATAGAACGATCCAGGGAAAAGATGGTGATAATGATCATTTCCTCAATTGTCTTAATAGTTATCCTGCTTGCACTATTTAAAATTACAGTTTCCAGAAGAAAATTGATCTCTGAACTTAGTGTGAAAAATAAGGAATTAATACGCGCAAAGGAGGAAGCAGAAAGGCTTTCTATCTTAAAGACCAAATTCTTTTCTACCATAAGTCACGAATTGCGAACTCCGCTATATGGCGTAATTGGCTTAACCTCCATACTTCTTGAAGATAAATCTCTTTCTAAACATGAAGATGATCTTAAATCCCTTAAATTCTCTGCAGATTATTTACTGGCTTTGATCAATGATGTCTTGCAAATGAATAAAATGGAGTCCAATCTTGTAAAACTGGAAACCGTTTCTTTAAATGTTGGGGACCTTATGCGCAGTATTGTCAAATCCTTTGAGTTTACAAGGCTGCAGAATAAAAATGCAATTCATCTTGATATTGATGATAAAATTCCGGGAAATCTCCTTGGCGATCCCGTTCGGCTCTCTCAGGTACTAATGAATCTTGTTGGGAATGCAATGAAATTCACAGAACGGGGGAACATTTACATTTCGGCCCATCTCCTTCAGGAAAATGATACTAATGCCTCGGTTTTATTTAAGGTGAAAGATGATGGTCTTGGAATCCCGGAGAGTAAACATCAAATTATATTTGAAGAGTTCTCCCAACTTAAATCTGCTAATTATAATTACCAGGGAACGGGGCTGGGATTACCAATTGTGAAAAAATTACTCGTGTTATTTGATTCTGAAATCCATTTGGAAAGCGAAGAAGGAAAAGGTTCTACCTTCAGCTTTACAATTGGATTTTCAAAGGATGACAGGGCTGTGTTACCTTCCCGTGCTGCGGGTGAAGAAAATGAGAATATAGGAAGTAATGGAGGTGCAGAGGGCAGGATCATACTTATAGTAGATGATAACAGGATAAACCAGGTAGTCACCCGGCGTATTCTTGAGCAACAGGGATTTATCTGTGAAATAAGTGATAATGGTGCTTTGGCCGTTGAAAAAGCCCGGAACCGGTATTATGACCTAATTCTTATGGACGTGAATATGCCCGGTATCTCAGGGCTGGAAGCTACCAGACAAATAAGACAGTTTAATCCGGTAGTTCCGGTGGTGGCTTTAACCGCAGTGGAGATAGAAGAAATAAGGGAAGAGATCCTGGAGGCAGGTATGAACGATATAATCGTAAAACCATATGACACTACTGTTTTCTACCAGGTGATCTATAGAAATATTTCTACAGAAGCAGTTCCTTCATAGCTTAGTTTAGCTCAATTTTTTTAGCATCATCAGGAATTTCAAAAAGCTTCTTTTTAGGAGTGATGAATTGAATGTCGCTTATAATAGCTTCCCCAATTTGATCTTCAATCCCATTATTTAAGCTCCAGTTATGGAAAGTCCAGCGAGTAGCAAACGGTATCCCATTAAACAGCTCATAATTGTGATAGACAATGGCGTGAGGTTTCTCTTCCGCTTTTTCCTTTTCTTCATTAAGGGTAACGATATAAGCGGCAGCATAGAGCATTTCACTTTTTGGTTCCTTATATACTACATACCAGTCATCCGGAGCATCCCCAATGTTATTATCAAAAGTTAGCCTGGCCCTGTTAAAAGTTATTCCGTTGATCGTGTCATCTTCCAATAATTCCCAATTGGTCCCTTCATCTCTTAACTTAAATGGAAAAGCAAAAAAATACTGCCAGGTAAACATATCAAATCTTGCGCTTTCTATTGGTGCATCAGCAGGTGATTGATAAACCCGGGAACCATCATAATAAAGGCTGCTTCCGTCTTTTTTGTCAATTCTAATCTTTGAGGAATTGGTGGAGGAAAAAATATGGGCATTGAGTCTTTCTGCACCACCCATTTTAAGATTTATCTTAAATGATACAACGTTCTCCTTATCCCAATCTTCCTTATTATGTGCATTTTGGATACTCTGTGCAAAAGCTTCAGCCGGAGAAAGTACGGTATCGCCAATCCCGGAATGTGATTCTACCGTTATGGCATTTTGATTGGAACTCCTTTTATTTTGATTGCAGGAGAATAGTATAAGTGATAACAGAAAGAAAATCCTTTTCATCGAATTCTATATTTAGATTTTAAAGGTATTCATTTAATTGGGTTTCATTTATTTTGCTTCTGAAGGAATTTTCCAACGAGATCTATCAGAAAATAATAAAGCCGCTCTCCATATAAAGAAAAGCGGCTCTAATTATTTCAGAAATTTTTCTGAAGCTTACTTTACCATTTCGAAGCTGCGTTTGATGAAGGCGGTAAGCTCTTCTCCTTTTAGCAGGTTCTGTGACAGGCGTGCAAGGTCCAGGGATTGCTTGATGAGGCGCTCCTGTTTCTTCTCGGTTTTAGTATTTAGAATGTCTGTAATTAATTGATGGTTTGTATTCACCACAAGATTATACATCTCCGGCATATTGCCCATGCCGAACATACCGCCCCCACCGGTTTGCTGCATCTCCTTCATACGGCGCATAAATTCCGGCTGGGTAATGATCAAAGGCGAGGCATTGCTGTCCATTGCTTCCAGTTGTACGGTATATGTTTCCGGTACTACCTTTGCAAAATCTGCCTTTAATTTTTCTTTTTCCTCATCGCTTAGTTTAGAGATCTTGTCTTCGTCTTTCTTGATCAGGTTGTCTACATGATCACTGTCTACTCTAACAAAAGAGATCTTTTCTTTTGAAGACTCCAGTTTTTGGATGAGATGGGAAATTATTGGAGAATCCAATAATAATACTTCATAACCTTTCTCCTTTGAAGCTTCAATGTAACTATGCTGCTGGTCCTGGTTAGAGGCGTACAGGATAACCATATTGCCATCCTTATCTGTCTGGGTCTCTTTTATCTTCTCCTGTAACTCATCAAATGTGAAGTATTTATTATCTACAGTAGGGTAGAGGGCAAACTTATCTGCCTTCTCAAAGAATTTCTCTTCGCTAAGCATCCCATATTCTATAACGATCTTGATATCGTTCCATTTCTTTTCAAAATCCTCACGGTTATTATTGAATAAAGACTTCAACTTATCTGCTACCTTACGGGTAATGTAGCTGGAGATTTTTTTCACGGCACCATCTGCCTGCAGGTAAGATCTTGAAACGTTTAGCGGAATATCCGGGGAGTCTATAACTCCGCGTAGCATCGTGAGGAATTCAGGTACTATTCCTTCTACATTATCTGTTACAAAAACCTGATTTTGATATAACTGGATCTTATCCCTCTGGATATTCATATCCTGGGTCATCTTTGGAAAATAAAGAATTCCTGTTAAGTTGAAGGGATAATCAAC
>DATHWA010000259.1:0-3116 GCA_035461025.1 Gillisia sp.
ATGAAATACTTCTACAAACCTATGTGGGCGATCATACCCATGTGACTTCGCAACGTCACGTGATCATACAAAACAAGACCACTAACAAGATCCTTATCCAGGCTCTTTCCACCTGGTGCCTTCTGGACGCAAAAACCAAAAGGCCTGCAAAGATCACGGAGGGAATGTTTCGGGATTTCTATCAATAGAAAGTGAATTTTTTCCTTACCGGGATACCACGCTTACCGGGATACCACAGGGATTACTGCTCCTATATTTCTACATAATAAAAAACCCTGTCGGCACATTCCAGGGAATGGAAATTTACCAACAGGACAATTAATTTCTCCAATTCATTATTACAAAGTGCGGGCAACTTTCCTAACTGCGGCAATGGTTTTATCCAAATCGTCATAGGACAGCGCCTCTGAGATAAACCAGGTTTCGAAGGCACTTGGTGCTATATAGATCCCGTTTTCCAGAAGTCCGTGAAAGAATTTCTTGAAGGTGTCATTATTGGCCAGGGCAGCCGTTTCAAAATCGGTTACCGGGGTATCATTGAAATGTACAGATATCATAGAGCCCAACCTGTTAATGGTATGGGTTATATTGTTTTCTCTTAAGGCTTCAGCAATACCGGTATGTAAATAGGCTGTTTTTTCATCTATACTTTTAAAAATCTCCCTGTTGGAGTCAAGCTCCTTCAGCATAGCAAGACCCGCAGCCATCGCCAGAGGATTCCCACTAAGAGTTCCTGCTTGATAAACGGGACCTTCCGGGGCGAGGTGGCTCATGATCTCAGCATTTGCAGCAAAAGCTCCCACGGGCAGCCCTCCGCCTATCACTTTCCCAAAAGCTATAATGTCTGCTCTTACTCCCATTCTCTCCTGAACCCCTCCGGGCGCCAGGCGAAAACCGGTCATCACTTCATCAAAGATTAACAGGATCTCGTTTTCATCGCAAAGCTTTCTCAAGCCTTCCAAAAATCCTTCAGCAGGGGGAATACATCCCATATTTCCGGCAACGGGTTCAAGAATGATGCAGGCGATTTCAGCCTTATTTGCATTGATCACCTCTCTAACATTTTCGAGATCATTAAATTTAGCAAGCAGGGTATCCTTCGCAGTACCTTCTGTAACCCCGGGGCTGTTGGGAGTACCAAATGTAACGGCCCCGCTACCTGCCTGGATTAGAAAGGAATCGCTGTGACCGTGGTAACAACCGGCAAATTTGATGATCTTTTCCTTTCCAGTGAATCCGCGTGCAAGTCTTACCGCACTCATACAGGCCTCTGTCCCTGAATTTACGAACCTTATTTTATCGATATTCGGCACCATCTTTACTGCCAGTTGGGCAATCTCCGTTTCAATTTGAGTGGGAGTTCCAAAAGAGGTTCCTTTACGTGCTTTCTCTATCACGGCATCCACCACCGGTTTATGAGCATGGCCAAGGATCATTGGGCCCCATGAATTTATGTAGTCAATAAGTTTATTACCATCTTCATCATATAGGTATGCTCCTTCTGCCCTTTCTATGAAAACCGGGTCACCCCCTACTGCATTAAAAGCCCTTACAGGAGAATTTACCCCACCGGGGATTACCTTTTGCGCTTCAGCAAACAGTTCACTGCTTCTTTTATAGATCATAAATTTTGTTTTATCTGGACGGCACGCTAAGCTCCTGCCCTATTGAAATATTCGTAGAATTAAGATTGTTCTGTCTTTGTATCTGTTCTACCGTAGTATTATATCTTTTTGCTATGGAATAAAGAGTATCCCCTTTTTGGACAACATGTCTTGGCCCTGAACTTCTTGCAACAAATTTATTGGTGCGGCGAGGCTCTGCTCCCAAAACTTCGTTATCAAAATTATATAACTCGTAGCGTTCTATAAGGTCTATTAGTTTATTGGGGTACATCCTGTCTGTGGCATAACCTGCAGCCCGTAATCCTTTGGCCCAGCCTTTATAGTCGGAAATATCGAGATCGAAGAGGGCTGCATATCGTCTTCTTTCGGCAAGGAAAAGGGAGTGATCGCGGTAAGAGTATTTTGGGTCTTTATATTTTCTGAAGCACTCCTGGGACCGGTCATCATCGTGGTATACCCTCTCGCCTTTCCATTCGTGGCATTTTATGCCGAAGTGGTTGTTGGCTCTCCTGGTAAGGTCTCCCCTGCCAGCACCGGACTCCAGGATACCCTGCGCAAGAGTAATACTTGCCGGGATATTGTATAAACGCATTTCTTCCTGTGCAATGTCTGCATACGTATAGATATATTCCTCTACAACATCGGCATATTTTCGTGAGGGCATTTCCTTTCTCACATCATCTACCACCTCTGCAGGAACATCCCGTTTTGCAACTGCTTTCTTTTTACTTCCGCAGGAAGCAAGGAAAGTTATTGTGATAAGCAGGAGGAAAAAATGTTTAAATCTCATCTTCAACATCTATTAAAGGAAAATTCTTCTTTTCTAAAAATCGGTTCATTCCGGCTATGCCCTGTAACCCTCCGGTATGGACCGCTAAAATACGGGAATTTTGAGGAAAAGCCTCCTTTTCCATCATATCAAATATTCCGAATAACATCTTACCTGTATAAACGGGATCCAGCAGGATATCATATTTACTTCTGAAAGTATTAATAAAATGGACAAGTTCCGGGGTCACCTTCGCGTATCCCCCAAAATGAAAGTCGGTTATTAGGTTCCAGTTTTTTGCTGAAGTATATTTCTTGATCTCCTCGTTAAGAAAATCCCCTTTAAGCGCCGAAAAACCCAGGATATGCTGATGCTCTCGTGATGAATTGATCAGTCCGGAAATAGTTCCCCCGGTGCCGACCGGGCAACATACAAAATCAAAATTTTTGTCCTCATTTGTCAATATCTCCTCGCACCCTTTAACGGCCAGCAGATTAGTGCCTCCTTCGGGCACCAGGTAAAAGTCGCCATGTTGTTTCTTTAAATCTTCAGAAAAGGTAAGGCTTTCCTTCTCTCTATATTCACTCCTGGTCACAAAGTGAAACTTCATTCCCTGTGATGCTGCGAATTTTAGAGCAGGATTTTGGCTGAATGTTTTCTCAATATCATTACCCAATTCCTCTCCTCTTATAATACCTAAGGTTTCAAAACCCGTCAATTTT
>DATHWA010000260.1:0-5616 GCA_035461025.1 Gillisia sp.
AGGGTAAACCTGTCCTTATTTCCTTTTCCTGAACATACCTTTATAACCATGCGCTTGCTGTCTATATCTTCCGGTTTGAGATTGAGTACTTCACTTCTTCTAAGTCCGGCCGAATACAGCAGGCTCACAATGCAACAGTGCTTGATGTTATTGGTCTTTTCAATAATGGCCAGTATCTCCTCTTTTGCCAGTACCTGTGGCAGCTTTTCCTCTGCCCGGGGACGTTCTATTGCATAAAACCTGTTGGGCATCTCCAACACAATTTCATAGTAGAATTTAATGGCATTGATGGCCTGGTTAATATAGGAATGAGAGCAATTATCCCGAATAAGCTTTTGCAGGTAATCCCTTATATCGTGCTCATTGAGGTCCTCCAGTTCCCTTTCGGCATAATGATTCATAAATGCCTCAAAGCAGGAAACATAAGTCTTTACAGTGTTCCTGGCATAGCATTTTAACTCAAGCTTTCTAAGGTAACTTTGCGGACAATATTTCCTTCCTTCCAACTCCTGCCTGTTCTGGTACCACTCCACATTCACCGGTTCCCTTTCCCTGCCAAAGGTGCCCCTGGCATAAAAATGATTGCAGTTTATCCAGGCAACACCCCTAAAGGTCCTGAAGATGAGGTTAAGGTTAGCGGGAGTGTTCACTATGTAATTCATAGCGTAATCTTCGCTCCATCGCACTCCGGGTAAACCCGAAACCAGGGCTTGCACTACCTTATCTGTAAAGAATTTTAAACCTATACATTTCTCTTGTTCAATTACAAGATTTTTTAGCGTAATATATTTTCTGTCCATCCGGGTTAATGTCTATAATTAGAATAAAAATAAACCCGAAAAAAACATAAACCGTTTAATACCCGTATATTATACGACTAAATCGGTTGTAATGGAAGAAAAAAAATACTGCCTTTCCTGTAAAAAGATTCTTTCAGGCAGAAAGGATAAAAAATTTTGTGATCCCTATTGCAAAAGTAACTACCATTATCAAAAAGCTCAAACCGGCACCGGTAGTTTTTACTCTACAGTAGACCGTCAATTAAAAGCCAATAGAAAGATCCTCAAAAGTTTCAATAAAGCAGGGAAGGCTACGGTGAGGACAAGTGTATTACTGGAACTGGGTTTTAATCCCAAATTCTTCACCCACTACTGGAAAAATAAAAAAGGAGATATCTATCTTTTTGTCTATGAATATGGATATCTATCAAGGGTCGAGAACGGCAAAAAGAAATATATCCTAATTACCTGGCAGGATTATATGAAATAAAGATTTCAATGATTGTATAATTAATCCCATGCCTCCGGAGCTCTGAGTCACAATAGCAAACTCAGTTTAAGCTGCTAATATAATGTTAAAATTAACAAAAAATCAATTTTTTTTTAATGTTTCTGAATATTCTGAGCCGTTTCTTGATAAGGTTTAAATTGGGCAGATGGAATACCATTTTAAAATTCAATTCTTCGGTTACCCGGGATAATCTTTTGGCTGAGGTTCCCAGAACTCGTATAGCCTTCAGCAGAATTTTACAGCATAAAAAAACCCGCTCATTGCTAAAGCGGGTTGATATCTTAATATTCGGTAAAAAAATGTTGTCTATATTCTAACTTCTAGCGCGCAGCGGTTTCCAATAACACGCATCGACTTTCGTCTTTCCTCTTTCCACTATCCACTAATTTATCAGCAAAAACCCGCTCATTGCTAACCGGGTTTTTATTAGTATAGTCATTTAGTCCAGACTCTAGACTCTTGGTTCTTGTCTCTTGATTCTTGTCTCTTGGTTCTTGTCTCCTGGTTCTTGTCTCCTGGTTCCTTCCCGTACCCCAGATAACTAGATCCTTCCGTTAGCCTCCACCCATTTAAACTGGTGCTGATCCTGAGGGATATTTATCCTGTTGGCTATCCTGTTCATCCTGTCCGGTAACGCCATTAAGTAATCCCTTGCTTTTTCAGCTTCATCTGTAAGAGAGGTGAACTTATCGATCTCCCAGTAATCATTAAGCTTTCCTAAAATGTCTATATAATCAAAAGTGGTATAAACACCCAAACGTTGCGCGGCATTGGAGAAGTTCTCAAATGCCTCTGCAATTCCCTGCCCGCTTTCACGTATGAACTGGGCCGGCATTACGATCTTTTTCTTCATCATATCATGGAAGGCAAGCATCATCTCACTTGGATCATGCTCAAAAATGATCTTTACAAATTCCCTGTATGCAAGGTGGTGCCTCATTTCATCCCCCGCAATTATGCTGCACATCTTGGCCAGCATCTTGTTGCCTTTCTTCTTGGCAAGCTGTCCCACTCTTTTATGGGAAATATTGGTGGCCAGTTCCTGAAAACTGGTATATACAAAATTCTTATAAGGATCTCTTCCCGTACCTATATCAAACCCGTCATTGATCAAATACTGCGTGGTCTTTTCTACCTCACGCATATTCACGCGGCCGGATAGATAAAGGTATTTGTTAAGTGTATCCCCATGGCGGTTTTCTTCCCCCGTCCAGTGGCGTATCCATTTAGACCACCCGTCTCTTCCGTGCTGGTCTACCCCCTGCATGTCCATTAACCAGGACTCGTAAGTTGGCAGGGCTTCCTCTGTAACCATATCTGCCACCAGCACTACCCAGAAGTCATAACCAAGTTCCTTGGCTTCTTCCCGGATTTGCTCCAGCTCATCCATGTAATTGTCATTCTGAAGATTGGGCAACAGGTCAGTTGGCTGCCAAATTTCCTCAACAGGGATTAAATATTTTTCTACAAACTTGTCTACGTCTTTCTCAACAGTTTGCATTACTTCAAGTCTCATGTTATCCAGGGCCATAGCTTCAATTTTTAGGGAACCAAACAATACAAAAGAATTATTCTGTAAAGCGCTGGCTTAAAATCTTTTATTCCAATTTAATGCACAAAAATAGTGCTACAATTAATTAATGCCTCAAATATAATAAGATATTGTGCCCATGGGGTATAAAAATATCTTAATTTCTACCCTCCTCTTCAGCATAAAGCTTATAGACGGGTTCACTTTGCCAAATCTCCTTGGAGTCTATATCCATAGCGCTTAACCTTCCTTTAAAGGCTGCCCCGGTATCTATATTCCACACATTAGCTGCTTTTACCGGCTTTTCTTTTCCTATCCTGGTAGTGGGGGTGTGGCCAATATAGATCTCTTTAAACAATTTTAATCTTTTTGGGTAGTAATCATGATCTCTGGAAAGGGAATTATCCAGGGAAAGCGCGGTTTCCCATAAGGTGCGATCCCAGTAATAACCTGTGTTGTGATACTCCTGCTCCGGGCCATGTAAATTAGTAAATCCGGCATGTACAAATAGCCGTTCTTCCTTATCTATATAATAATTCACCATTTGATCATAGAATTCTATATGCGCTGCGATCTCCTCCTGCGTAAAATTCCTGTAGGCATCTATACTGGATTGCCCGCCGTGCTGCAGCCACTGGTCATTTAATTCCCCGGTCTTTAGCCAGCGATGGGTGAGGTCATCATGGTTGCCGCGCATAAAAATGCAGGTGTTCTGCTTTCCCAGCTCAATGAGGTAGGTGACTACATTGGCACTGTCACTCCAGCCGTCTACGTAATCACCAAGAAATATGAGCTTATCGTTCACGGTTACCTCTGCCTTTTTCAATAATTCCACCAGCGCCTTTAAGCCTCCATGTATATCTCCAATAACAATTTTTCTTCCCTGTGACATCTAACTGTATTTTACTTTTCTCAAAATCCTCATGCTCTCTTTATACAACTGGTAAGCCTGCTTATTATGAGTGCGAAGCAATTCCCTGGCACCATCCAGCTTTTCTATCGCTTTTTCAAAGTTGTTCAAATAACAAATTAAGTAAGTTGCGGGCAAATTAAGAAGATCTTTTTCTTCATTTTTATTCAGGGCTTTGCCGTTCTTTAATTTAGCCAACAGGGCATTGTTGGAATTATAGATGTGATACAGGATCTTTTTATCAAATTGCGGGGGTTCAAACAATAATCGAGTGGTGATATCATACCCGGCATTTTCTGTAAATTTTATGTTCACCTCTTCCAGCGGGTAATACTGAAATTTATTCTGAAGGCCCAAATTCACATATTCCACTATAGTAAAATGATCTTCATCTACCTTAATGCTCACCTCGTCAAGATCTGAATAAAACAGCTTCACCTGTTCATTTATCAATTCAATATCCACCCTGGAATAATAAACCTCCCCGTTGCTCTTTTTGATCTTCCCCGCCCAGCACACCACAAAATATTCCTTAAACACCCGGTAAGCGGGCTTAAAGTCTTTCCTCTTCTTCATAAAATCAAACACCCCGTCCAGGGTGAGTTGTATGTTGTTGTGGGAATGCCGCTCAATGGCCTCTACAATGGCTGAATTGGTGTCCTTCACCTCAATATCGAAGACCTTAGGCATACTTATACTTCCTTCTCTGAAAAATACTGCCCCGCCATAATACTTCCAGATGTTTTTCCGAAGGGAACAGATCTTCCCGTGATTTGGCCTTATGGTCACGAGCCCCACCACAAGATTATCCGGCAAATGAGGGAAAGGAATATTCTCATACGCCACCAGTGGCGGATTCGTAAGATATGCGTTCACCAGGTTCTGGATTTTACTGTCATCAAAAAAATCCACCCCCGTAATGCTGTTGTCCTCGTCTTCCACTCCAATCACAATAAAGGAATTGTTCTTAGGATTGGAATTGGACAGCGCACAAACGTGCTTCAAAAATTTCGCCTTTCCTTCCTTAGAGTCCAGATTCAGCCTGCGCTTTTTGTCATAAAAGCTGTTCTCGTCATTATGGGCGAGCAGGTTTTTTATAAGCAGGCGTTTGTTGATCATGGGGAGTCGTTAGTCTTTAGTCTTTAGTCGTTAGAATAAAATAAGTTACGGTGTAGCTATAATACGAAAAAGTCCGCAAAAAGGATTACGCGGATTAAAGCGTATTTTTCAGTTTGGTGTTTGTTGTTTGTCGTTTGGTGTTGTTTACTGTTTTCTGTTTACCGTTTACAGTTGGAATTTGGAATTTGGTGCTTGGAATTTGGAATTTGGTGCTTGGAATTTGGTGCTTGGTGTTGTTTACTGTTTTCTGTTTACCGTTTACAGTTGGAATTTGGTGCTTGGAATTTGGAATTTGGTGTTTGGTGTTGTTTACTGTTTTGTGTTTACCGTTTACAGTTGGAATTTGGAATTTGGTGCTTGGTCCTTGCAATTTTTGGTGCCTGGAACTTGGATTTTTTTTAACCACAGAGTCGCAGGAGTTAATAACGGAGTTCCACGGAGTTATTATAGGAACACACCTGTTTTGTCATCCTGAGGAGGCCTTTTTCGGCCGACGAAGGATCTATGGCGGGGATTAAACTTTATCGTATCCTGAAACATATGCGTAACTATTTGGTCCAGACTCCAGACTTTAATTCCAAACAATTAAAAGATTCTTATACCATAATCCTATTCACTTTAATAACAAATAAGTACGCTCCAAACCTCACCGTTCTCTGAGACCTGTGAGGTTCCTATCTAAGACGTTTTTTGGAGTAGAGGAGATTGGCAGAATTAGACAATTTGTCTAGACTCCAGACTCTGGATTCTAGACTCCTATTTAATG
>DATHWA010000261.1:0-2966 GCA_035461025.1 Gillisia sp.
TATCACCAGGCATAACCATTTCAGTTCCTTCAGGTAAAGTACATTCACCAGTCACATCCGTTGTACGGAAGTAAAACTGAGGACGGTATTTATTAAAGAAAGGAGTATGACGTCCACCTTCTTCTTTGCTTAATACATAAACTTCACCTTTAAATTGCGTGTGTGGAGTAATAGAACCTGGTTTGCAAAGAACCATACCACGACGAACCTGGGTTTTTTCAATACCACGTAATAACAGACCTGCGTTATCTCCAGCTTCTCCTTCATCTAATAACTTACGGAACATTTCAACTCCAGTAACAGTAGAAGGTAATGGAGTATCCATCAAACCTACGATCTCAATAGCTTCACCTACTTTAATACGACCTCTTTCAATACGACCGGTAGCAACAGTACCACGACCAGTAATAGAGAATACATCTTCAACAGACATCAGGAATGGTAAATCAACCGGGCGTGGTGGTAAAGGAATATAGCTGTCCACAGCATCCATTAATTCGTCGATCTTAGCGACCCATTTTTCTTCACCTGCTAATGCACCAGTTGCAGAACCCTGGATAATAGGTGTATTATCACCATCAAAACCATATGAGCTTAATAACTCACGGATTTCCATTTCAACCAATTCAAGCAATTCAGGATCATCAACCAGGTCAACCTTATTCATAAATACAACAATCTGAGGTACACCAACCTGGCGAGCTAACAGAATGTGTTCTTTAGTTTGTGGCATAGGACCATCAGTAGCAGCTACAACTAAAATAGCACCGTCCATTTGGGCAGCACCTGTAATCATATTTTTCACATAATCCGCGTGACCAGGACAGTCAACGTGAGCATAGTGACGGTTTGCGGTAGCGTATTCTACGTGAGCTGTATTAATAGTGATACCCCTTTCTTTTTCTTCAGGAGCGCCATCAATATCATCATAGTTTTTCTTTTCCGCCAAACCCTTTTTTGACAAAATATCGGTTATAGCGGCAGTTAAAGTGGTTTTACCATGGTCAACGTGACCAATGGTACCAATGTTAACGTGAGGTTTTTCCCTCTTAAAGGTCTCTTTTGCCATTTTTATTTGTTTTTAGTTGTAGATATACCAATTATTATTCGAAAATTATTCTATCAGAAGTAGTTCATGAGGACATTCACATCATTCATAATTAAAATCACTCAAAAAACTTATTCTCAAAATTTACCTGGAGCCGTTAGTGAGAATCGAACTCACGACCTCTTCCCTACCAAGGAAGTGCTCTACCCCTGAGCTACAACGGCTAATGAAAGTCATTGAAGTCAGTAGTTCAATAAATCAAAAACAACTGGCCTTTTAATTTATTGACTTATTCTCACTTGTTCTGACCAGGTGTTCAACATTGAACTTCCTTGTAAGCGGGAGACCCCGATTTTTATCGGGGCCACCTTCGCCTGAGCGGGAGACGAGGCTCGAACTCGCCACCTATAGCTTGGAAGGCTATCGCTCTACCAAATGAGCTACTCCCGCATAGTTAATTGTTTGTGGGCAAGGATGGATTCGAACCACCGAACTCCGAAGAGGACAGATTTACAGTCTGTTGCCGTTGGCCACTTGGCTACTTGCCCAATGAAAGGTTATAATAGATGAAGAGTATAAAATCTTTACCTGAACCTGCCAATTAACTTTAAAATGATCAGAGCCACTTGCCGGGATCGAACCAGCGACCTACTGATTACAAATCAGTTGCTCTACCAGCTGAGCTAAAGTGGCCTTTGATTTTCAATATGAAACAAAAAAAGAACTACCCCTGTTTTTTGGGAAGGCAAAGGTAAAGGAAAAACTGAATTGCAAAAATTTTATACAATTAATTTTTAAGATCATTTGCCAAGCCATTTTTTTTGAGAAAATATTCATTAAAATTTTAGAGAGGATATAAAAAAAAGACCTCCCGTTTGGGAGGTCTGAAATTAAGCTGCTTGTTTTTCTTTTTTTCTTTTTATCTGGGTTACAAGACTGTCAAAAGCTTCATCAAATGAGCTTTCGAAAGATTTAGTTGTTGATTTTACAAAAAAATTACTACGAGGTACGTGTACTCTGATCTCTGCTATCTTGTCCTTAATCGTATGAACCACGTTATCCAACTTCAGATAAACTTCCACCTTAATGATACGGTCGTGAAAAGTTTCCAATTTCTCAAGTTTCCGGTTAACATATTCGATTAGTTTGTCATCCGCATCAAAATGTACCGTTTGAATGTTTACGTTCATAATCAACATTTTTAATCTGTGAAACAATAAATAAAAGAACTTAAATAGGGTAAAAAATTTTGATTTTTTTTATTTCATACCCTGACATGAAGTTAATCTGAACGCCACCCTTTTCCAAATAAAATCGGTTAAAAAAATAATGATTCTGGAAAAGAATTTTATGCTTTAGGATGTGCTTTCTGGTAAACAGTTTTTAGCTTTTCAATTGTATTGTGTGTGTATACTTGTGTTGATGCGAGACTACTATGACCCAGCAATTCTTTTACAGCATTTAATTCGGCTCCATTATTTAATAGATGTGTGGCAAAGGTGTGACGTAGTACGTGTGGGCTTTTCTTGTCAAGTGTGGAATAGTTGCTTAAAACTGATTTCACTAATCGATAGACGTATTTAGGGTAAAGTTTTTTCCCGGAGGAAGTAACCAGCAAATTATCCGCGGGCATCTCATAAAGCCTTTTTTTTTCAGATTGATAATGTTTAATATTATTCACCAATTTTGGAGATAAGGGAATTATTCTTTCCTTATTTCCTTTGCCCAATACTTTTACCTGGGATTTCAAAAAATCAACCTGGGTTTCTTTTAAATTTACCAATTCACTTAAACGCATGCCCGAGGCATAAAACAATTCAATGATCAAATCAGAATTTCGCTGATCCCATTCAGAAAGACTTCCAGGTAATATTTCTTTTGATAATTCATTCTCTTTAATAAATGCTGGTAGTCTTTT
>DATHWA010000262.1:0-2770 GCA_035461025.1 Gillisia sp.
CTCTATTTCTCCCACAATATCTTCAGCTGAAATAAGTTTCTTCGTATCATTCTCCATTTTATCCAGCAACCATTCAGAAGTAACCCCTTCTATAGGTTTCTCCCTTGCAGGATAGATATCAAGGAGCCTTACCTCATCAAATTTCGACAGACTTTCAGCAAAATCATCGGCAAAATCCTTTGTCCTGGAAAACAGGTGAGGTTGAAAAATTGCGAGCACTTTTTTCCGTGGATGCATTTCCTTAACGGCCTGGTATACTGCAGCGATCTCTGTGGGATGGTGAGCATAGTCATCTATAAGGATAAGGTCTTTTGTTTTTATCCTGTAGGAAAACCGGCGTTTCACCCCTTTAAATGTAAATAAAGCCCTGGCAAGGTCCGGGGATGGGGCCCCATATTCTAAAGCCATTGCCAGGGCTGTAACCGCATTCTGCAAATTGTGTTTACCGGGTAGATTGCACTGTAAATTATCTATTGTTATGGTGGGAGTACGAAGATCAAAATGATACGTCCCGTCTTCCACTCTTACATTTATTGCTGAATAAGCTGCATCATCCTTCACGCCCACTGTAGTGCCGGGCAAATCCAGACCGTTGGCTATAAAGAGCTTACCATTGTCCGGCACAAGCGCAGCAAATTCGCGGAAGGATTCATTTAATTTTTCTGCATCGCCATATATATCCAAATGATCTGCATCCATTGAGGTAATTGCAGCAATGTTTGGTGAAAGCTTCAGGAATGACCTGTCAAACTCATCTGCCTCTACTACCATTACTTCATCACCTTGCATAATAAGGTTGGAATTGATATCCTCATTAATACCGCCAAGGAAAGCAGTAACTTTTGCACCAGATCTGCTAAGCAGGTGCCCCAGAATTGCCGTGGTCGTAGTCTTGCCATGCGTACCCGCCACTGCAAGTGTGAATTTATCCTTTGTGATCATTCCCAGCACCTCTGCCCGCTTCTTAACCGTGAATCCTTTATTTTTAAAATAATTGTATTGTTTATGGTCTCCCGGAACTGCAGGGGTATAAACCACCAGGGTATTATCTGCATCCTTAAAAGTCTTTGGTACTTTTGCGACCTCATCATCTAGAATAACTTTTATCCCTTCTTCCTCGAGCGCAGCGGTAAGGTCTGTAGCAGTTTTGTCATATCCTGCCACCTTCTTTCCCTGCGAATGAAAATATCGTGCAAGCGCACTCATCCCTATCCCGCCTATTCCGAGAAAATAAAAATTCTGTATGTTATCTATCTTTTTCAAAATTATCTCCTTCTTTTTATAAGGTTTACCTCCGGATTATCTCCCAGAATTTAACCTCATCATACTATTAATTTTTCAATTTCATCTACAATAGCTGACGTTGCCATTGGCCTGGCCAGCTTTTTAATATTTTCTGAAAGTTCTTTCTGCACCTCTTCATTTTCCAACATTAGAGTAATTGTATCTTCAAATTCCTGCAAAAGGTCATCTTCCTTGACCATAAATGCCGCTTTCTTGCTCACCACAGACATTGCATTTTTAAGCTGATGGTTTTCTGCTACATTGGGCGAGGGAACAAACAGCACCGGCTTCCCTACTATGCATAATTCTGAAACACTGCCCGCACCTGCCCTGGAGATAATGAGATCTGCCGCAGAATATGCCAGATCCATCCTGTTCAGGTAAGCATAGGTTTTCACTGTTTCTGAATCGTACTTCTTATACTCATCATAATAAAGCGAACCGGTTTGCCAGATCACCTGCACCTTTTTCTTTTCAAAAAACGGAATATTCGCCTCCATCAATTTATTGATCTTCCTTGCTCCCAAACTTCCGCCAAGTACAAGCAGGGTCTTTTGACCTTTCTTTAGTTCAAAAAATGCCTGCGCCTCTTCCCGCTTCTGGTCGATATCCATTATG
This sequence comes from Gillisia sp., assembly GCA_035461025.1. Taxonomy (GTDB): domain Bacteria; phylum Bacteroidota; class Bacteroidia; order Flavobacteriales; family Flavobacteriaceae; genus Gillisia. Next base: position 1,903 of record DATHWA010000262.1, read on the forward strand.
TCCTGTCTCACAGGATTTCCTGTTACTCTAATTTTTTCTGCAGGAAAATATCTCTCAAGATTTTCGTAAGCGGTACAAATCACATTTGCTTCCTTACCCAAAACCCTGTTGGTGATCCCGGGATACGAATTTTGTTCCTGTATAAGGGTTGGGATCTTTTTATTATTTGCCATCTTGAGTAACGGTCCACTGGCGAAACCACCGGTGCCAATTACTACATGAGGTTTAAAATATCCAAGTATCTGATTAGCCTTTACGAGACTGCTTACCAGTTTTAATGGGAAAGCCAGGTTTCTCAAAGAGAACTTCCTGTCTATCCCGGTGATCCATAATCCTTCTATAGGATATCCTGCTTCCGGCACTTTGGTCATTTCCATCCTGTCCTTTGCTCCCACAAACAAAATATCTGCCAGCGGATATCTTCTCTTTATCTCATCTGCAATGGAAATTGCCGGGTAAATATGTCCCCCGGTTCCCCCTCCTGATATTATTACGTTTAGTTCCTTCATATGGCTTCACTTAAAATATCCAGCGGATTTTCTTCATCGAGTTCCCTTGCTTCAGATTCTTTGATCGCTTCTCTTTTAGCGCTTACGCTAAGCACAATTCCCAGTGCAAGACAAGTCATCCAAATGGATGTACCCCCGCTGCTTATAAGCGGAAGGGTTTGTCCTGTAACGGGAAACAATTCCACGGCAACGGCCATATTTACCATGGCCTGAAAAACTATAGGCAAGCCTACACCCATCACTACCAGCTTGCCAAATATGGTGTCTGCCTTAGTAGCCACAATAACTATTCTAAACAACAACATTAAGTAAGCCAGCATTACTCCAAAACCACCAATTAGTCCCATTTCTTCAACTAT
>DATHWA010000263.1:0-6871 GCA_035461025.1 Gillisia sp.
GAATTTGGTGCTTGGGATTTGAAATAGGAAACAAAAAAAACCGGACTGCCTCGCAATCCGGTTTTCGAAAAAATTATGATTTTCCTTTAAACTGTCCTATTCACATCAAAATCCTCAAGATACTGCGCTACTCTTTGAACAAACTGTCCTCCAAGAGCACCATTAACCACTCTGTGGTCATAGCTGTGAGACAGGAACATTTTATGACGTATTCCAATAAAATCACCCTCCGGGGTTTCGATTACTGCCGGTACTTTCCTTATGGCTCCAAGGGCAAGAATCGCTACTTGTGGCTGATTGATAATTGGAGTACCCATTACACTTCCAAAAGTTCCCACGTTTGTTACCGTATAGGTTCCTCCCTGGATATCATCCGGTTTTAGTTTATTTTGTCTTGCACGGTTGGCAAGGTCATTAACTTCTTTGGCCAGGCCAACAAGGTTAAGCCTGTCCGCATTCTTGATTACCGGTACAATAAGGTTCCCATCCGGAAGGGCTGCTGCCATACCGAGGTTGATGTTTTTTCTTTTAATGATCTTACCGTCGCTTACAGATATGTTTATAAGCGGGAAATCTTTTATTGCCTTTGCGACTGCCTCCATGAAAATTGGAGTGAAGGTAAGTTTCTCCCCTTCGCGTTTGGCGAAAGCATCTTTTTGTTTATTTCTCCAATTCCAGATGTTGGTAACGTCAACTTCTATGAAAGACTGTACATGGGCAGAAGTTTGTGCGCTTTCCACCATGTGGTGAGCGATCATTTTACCCATCCTGCTCATTTCAATGATCTCATCCTCTCCGTTCACGCTTATTGCTGCCGGTTGTTTTTTAACGACAGGTTCAAGCTTTTCGGTATCAATACTCTGACCTTTTGATGCATCTTTTTTAGGAGCTTCACCACGGTTATCTATATATCCAAGAATGTCGTTTTTGGTTACCCTGCCGTCTTTACCAGTCCCCTTAAGCTGCTCCAGCTCTTCAAAAGAGATACCTTCTTTTTTGGCTATATTTTTAACCAACGGCGAGTAAAATCTATCAGATTCTGAGAAATCTTCAGTAGACACAGATACTGTTTCTTTAGCTGCACTCACTGTCTCCTCTACCTCCTTCACCATTGCTGTTGTAGCTTCCGGTGCTGCAGTGTTATCTCCTCCTTCATCACCTTCAGTCTCTATAATGGCTATAGTTTGTCCCACCTGGACAACATCATCCGGTCCAAAGAGCTTCTCGATCAATTTACCATCCACCTCACTGGGAACCTCACTATCTACTTTATCTGTAGCGATTTCCAGTACAGCTTCATCTGCCTCAATTGTATCTCCTACCTCTTTTAACCAGGTTGTAATGGTTGCTTCCGCAACACTTTCACCCATTTTGGGTAATTTTAGTTCAAACTTTGCCATATTATTATTTCAAAGATGTTTTCAAGAATTATATTTGCGAAATTAGTTAAAATAACGCTTCATTAATATTAAAAATTCAATAAAAAAAGTTTCGACTTCAGAAGCCACTTTTTACTGAACCCCTTTCAATGCAGGTAAAATTACAATTAAAGCAGCGCAAAATAAAGAAATACAAAAATTTCTGGATAAACGGGGTCTGCCTCCACTCCTATGGATAGTTGTTTAACTCTTTAAAGAGCTTTCAAACGGCACCCTGTTTGTAATACTTCTTCCAAGGGTAACCTCATCTGCATACTCAAGTTCATCCCCAACAGAGATTCCCCTGGCGATTGTTGATGTTTTTACTTTTATACCCTCCAATTGGCGGAAAATATAGAAGTTGGTGGTGTCACCTTCCAGGGTGCTGCTTAGTGCAAAGATGATCTCCTCTACTTCCCCCTGCTTTACTTTTTCTACCAGAGATCTAATATTGAGTTGCGATGGGCCAATACCATCCATTGGGCTTATTTTGCCTCCAAGTACGTGGTATAATCCCCGATATTGGGAAGTATTTTCAATTGCCATAACATCCCGGATATCCTCCACCACACAAATGATCTCTCTTACCCGGTTTGGGTTGGCACATATATCACACACCTCTGTATCACTTATATTATGACAATTCCTGCACAGCTTGATCTCTGTACGAAGCTTTGTTAAAGCAGTTGCCAGCTGTGTGGTTTGCAACTCCGGTTGTTTAAGCAAATGCAATACCAGGCGCAGGGCAGTTCGTTTTCCCACTCCCGGTAACTGGGACATCTCTGCAACAGCCTGTTCTAGTAATTTAGAAGAAAAATCCATTCAGCAAAATTACGTATTTTGAGAAATGAATTAGGCAGGAAAACCATGAAGTTTAGGGTTAATTTGTAATTTCGCCCTCAACTATATAATATTTATGCAGCCTTACCAAATCCTACTGCTTATTGCAGCTTACTTCGGAGTATTAATTCTCATTTCAATTTTAACAAACAGGGGTGGTTCCAATGAGGAATTTTTTAAGGCTAACCGGCAATCTCCCTGGTTCCTCGTAGCATTTGGGATGATTGGTGCTTCTTTGAGCGGAATCACATTTATCTCCATCCCGGGGACAGTGGAGGATCAAAGTTTTAGCTATTTTCAGGTAGTTCTGGGTTATACTGTGGGTTATGCCGTAATTGGCCAGGTTTTATTGCCGCTCTATTACCGCTTAAATCTTACTTCCATTTACACCTATCTGGATACCAGGTTTGGTAATTATTCATATAAAACCGGAGCCTCCTTTTTCCTTTTGTCGAGGGTGGTTGGTTCAAGCTTTAGGCTATTTCTTGTAGCCAATGTATTGCAGCTAATAATCTTTGACGCGATGGGGGTTCCATTTTATGTCACTGTAACACTCACCATTCTCCTTATCTGGCTCTATACCTTTAAAAGCGGAATTAACACTATTGTTTGGACAGATACCCTTCAAACTCTTTTCATGCTAGTCGCCCTGGGTGCTACAACCGTATTTATCAGTGACGAACTTGGGATCTCTGCGGCAAATATTATGGGATATATTGCCGATAGTGATATGTCCAAAATTTTCTTTTTCGATGACTGGAAAAGCAGGGATTATTTTTTCAAGCAGTTTATTTCAGGTGCGTTTATCGCTATTGTTATGACAGGACTTGACCAGGATATGATGCAAAAGAACCTTACCTGCCGGAATCTGGGGGATGCACAAAAAAATATGTTCTGGTTTACTATTATCCTCACTATCGCCAATTTTATGTTCCTGGCGCTGGGATTATTGCTAACAGATTATGCTGAAGTTGCCGGGATCACCGCCCAAAAAGATGATCTATTCCCTGCCATTGCTACCAGCGGAGATCTGGGTATGGCGGTGGCTGTGCTTTTCATTCTGGGTCTTATTGCCGCCGCATATTCCAGTGCAGATAGTGCACTAACTGCTCTTACTACCTCCTTTAGTATCGACATTCTGGATATTGAAAAAAAATATGATGACAAAACACAAGTGCGCATAAGAAAACAAATACATGTAGGGATCTCCATCCTCCTTATCCTGGTAATGCTTGTTTTTAAATATGCTATTGCAGATAAAAGTGTGATCAATAAACTTTTTGAATTTGCAGGCTATACTTATGGGCCCCTACTGGCTTTATACGCCTTTGGCCTTTTCACCAAATGGCAGATCAGGGACAAATGGGTCCCATGGATCGCTATTTCCTCTCCGATACTTTCCTATTTAATTAGCATTAACAGTTTGCAATGGTTTGGATTCGAATTTGGATTTTTTATTCTCATCCTAAATGGCTTTATAACCTTTACCGGCTTAGTATTGATTCGTAGAAAGCATTACTAAGGTACAGGCAACCTCAATCTCTATATTATTCTTTTTTAGAAGATCGTATAATTCCGGATTTTCTGTACCGGGATTAAAGATAACCCGGTCCGGCTGCAGGGAAACTATATAATCATAATACTCCTTTTGCCTTTGAGGATTTAAGTAAAGGGTAATGGTATCAACTTCCTGAAAGTCTTCCATTTCATTAGTGATTGAAACCCCTGCTACTTCTCCTTTTCTTAACCCAACAGCCGCTACGGGGTGGCCATAGGAAGTCAATCTTTTAATCGCAATATTTGAATATCTTGAAGGTTTAAGGGACGCACCCAATACCAGTGTTTTCTTTTCCATCATATTTTTTTTCAAAGCCCGATCCTTGCCGGGAGATTAATTTCCATCTACCCAAAGTTAGGATTTAATGAGCAGTGTAACAATTTAATCTTTCTATGGTCTCTAGAATGAATGCCGGCCATTCAAAGAGAAAGGGAAGGGATGTTTTTGATGGTGAATATCAATTCCTGAAACTCTTAAAGGAGTCCACGCTATTTTGGCGTGGACTTTATTTTTTATCTTAAAGCGCTGCAAATCATTTCCTCCCGGCCCCGTAGTATGTCAAATTCATTTTTGCTGAAGAAAAAAAACAAAATTCTTTTTGATTTCCTGTAACAAAGTGGTTTTCGATGCGTCTTTATAATAGAGGCTTTTCTGAAAGACCTGTGATTTTTTATTATGTATTGCACAGTAGCGGCTTATGCAATTAAATCTGAATAACAGCCTTTTAGGATTAAAATCGAAAAAGAGAAAAGATTTTCAGTAAAAATGTCACAAGTGTAATTTCTGAAAGTCTTTAATGCATAGAAGTAGGAAATTTTCAAAATCTCTGCTTTTTAATTATGCATAACCAAGTATTATATTAAACATATTAGCAGAATCATCAAATCAATCATCAAATGAAACAGTTATTTATCATCATCAGTTTTTTTACGGCAGCTCTTAGTTACGCTGCCGGAGAGCCCATAGGGAAAATTTCAGGCCAGGTCATAGACGGGGAGTTGAAGGAACCTATCCCCTACGCCACCATCATCATTAATGATAAAGAGGGGAATCTTGTTTCCGGGAACACTTCCAATGACGACGGAACCTTTACAATTGACAAGATCGAAGCCGGGGAGTATATTTTTCAGGTGCAATTCATAGGATACAAAACCTACAGTAGGGAGATCTCGATAAGCAGAAGCAACAGCAGTGTTGATGTAGGAGAGATCGCGCTTGAACCCGAAATAGCCGCACTGGATGACGTTACGGTAATAGCTGAACGTTCCACAATTGAACAGCGCATTGACCGGAAGGTAATTAACGTAGGGAAAGACCTTACCACCACAGGTGCTACTGCGGCAGAGATCATGAACAATGTACCCTCTGTTAACGTGGACCAGGATGGAAATATCGCATTAAGAGGAAATTCCAATGTGCGTATCCTGGTAGACGGGAAACCTACCAATATGGATCCCGCCCAGCTTTTAAGACAGATCCCTTCCACCTCCATTAAAAGTATTGAACTTATAACTAACCCTTCTGCGAAATATAACCCGGAAGGAATGAGCGGGATCATAAATATCGTACTGCACAAAAATTCCAATGAGGGGTTTAACGGTAATTTAAATACCGGAGTTACAAGGGGAGAAAATACACGCTACAATGGTACTCTTGATATGAACTACCGTAAGGGCAAAGTGAATTTCTTCGGAAATTTTGGAACGCAACAAGGAGAAAACTTCAACCTGGGAAGGATCTTAATGACCGAAGAAAACCTGTTACAGGCCTTTGATCTGTTACAACATAGAGAATCCTATTTTTACAAAGCAGGTATAGATTTCTATCTGGATGACAGGAACACCATCTCCTTCTACACCAATCAAAACCATTTTAAGGGAGGGCCAAGCGGTATTTTCCGCCTGATCTATCCGGATGATCCCGCTTTAAATCTCAGTCAGCACCTGGATCTTAACTTTAAGAATTTGAACGCGACCTACAATTTTGTATATGATCACAAATTTAAAAAAGACGGACATAAAATTCAGCTTGAGGTAAATTATAATGATTTTGATGAGGATGAGAATTCATTTTTCAACTATACAGGAAACACAGGAGGATTTACTTCTTATGTTGATCATCTAAAAGAAACCAGGCAGGATCTTACCTCCAATTTGGATTATACCCTGCCCCTGGGCGAGACCGGGAAGCTGGAAATGGGAGCCGAAGCCAGACTGCTGGAAACAGATAATGAATTTACCACTACTGCAGCATGGCTGGATGATGCAGAATATCAATATTTGAGAGACATCTATTCGTTTTATACCACTTATGGACAAAATTTTGAAAAGTGGTCCTATCAACTTGGTGCAAGACTTGAGAATTTTACCGTGGATGCCATTTTAGACGGTGCAACAGTGTTTAAAGATGAGTATTTCAACATCTATCCCAGCGGATTCTTAAACTTCACTCCCAATGAAAAGAATTCGTATCAGCTAAGTTACAGCCGCAGAGTGGACAGGCCGGGCTTTGGGCAGGTAAGTCCAATACGGGAGGTTAGCACTCCAAGACTTACAGTAATGGGTAATCCAGAGTTGGACCCCCAGTTTACAAATTCTATGGAATTTAATTACACAAGAAATTTTAACCAAAAAGGTAGTATTACCGCAGGATTATTCTACAGGAACATTAATGATGAGATCAACCAGGTGATCATTGAAGATCCTAATGAACCGGGGTCACTTGTACTTATGTTTGATAACTTTGAGGACAACAACTCTTACGGATTGGAACTTTCTGCGAATTATAAATTCACCTCCTGGTGGAGCACCAATTCCAGTTTTGAGGTTTACAGCCAGCAACAAAAAGGATTGGTTGGCACAGACTATCTGGAAATTGACAATACGGCCTTCACCTTTAGGACCAACCATAGCTTTAAGGCTACAAAAAAACTCACCTTCCAGTTATTCGGATTTTACCGGGGAAAGAATCAAAACCTGCAAATGGATATGGAGCCTTTCTACTTCGTAAACCTGGGAGCACGGTATTCTCTGTTGGACGATAAGGCAACCTTAAG
>DATHWA010000264.1:0-5431 GCA_035461025.1 Gillisia sp.
CCGCGGATCAGCATCAACAATGAAAAGGAAGTGAAGCTGTATGAAGAAGCGATCCGCCCTGCGAAGTGATCAGTTCGCCTTCTTCAACGTGAAGCTGAACGTGGTGCCTTCGCCCTCAGTGCTCTTCACCGTGATCGTCTGGCCGTGTGCTTCAATGATGTGCTTCACGATCGCAAGCCCCAAGCCCGATCCGCCTTCATTGCGTGCGCGGCTTTTTCCAACGCGATAGAACCGCTCGAACAGTCTGGGTAGATGTTCTTCACTGATACCGATCCCATCATCGGCCACTTCGATCAATAGTTGATCACCGAGCGGATAACTGCGCACCATACAGAGCCCGCCTTCGCGACCGTAATTGATCGCATTGTGCAGAAGATTGATGAAGACCTGGCTCAACCTGTTCCGATCGGCTATCACGTACGTTGGTGAAGGGAGTTGAATGATCAGTTTCATTCCGCGCTCACGTGCATGGATCTCCATGGAATCCACCAATTCCTTCACCAGTTCGTGCAGATCGGTACGCACAAGTCGTAGATCCATCACTCCACTCTCCAGCTTGGTGATCATATCCAGATCCTTTACAATATAAATAAGCCTTTCTACTCCCTTACTCGCTCGTTGAAGGTATTTCTTCCTTACAGATTTGTCTTTAAGGGCGCCGTCGAGCAATGTGAGAATATAGCCCTGCACTGTAAATAAGGGAGTTTTAAGTTCATGGGAAACATTCCCCATAAATTCCTTACGGTAAGTCTCCCGGACTTTAAGAGTCTCTATTTCAAGTTTTTTATCCTCTGCAAATTTTTCCACTTCCCGGGTAAGGGTAGCCATATCTGTAGTGATCTGGTTTGGTCTAAGTGTGCTGGCATCCAGAAGGGTTACATTGTCATAGATCTTTTTAACCCTTTTATAAATAAAGTGTTCTACCCGGTATTGAATAATAAAAAAGGAAAACAGGTAAGCTATTAAACCAAATACAACCACCGGCTCCCATTCAAAGTCATACCTCACCCACAAAAAAACGCTCACAAGGAGCGTAAGTAAAACGGTTATAAATAACGACGTCTTTATAGCAAATTTGTATGATCTTTTAAAATTGGGCATTACTCCACAAACTTATATCCTACACCCTTAACAGTCTTAAAACTGTTATCTCCAATTTTTTCCCGCAGTTTTCTAATATGAACATCTATAGTCCTTCCTCCAACTACCACTTCATTTCCCCAAACATTGTCGAGTATTTCCTCCCTTTTAAAAACCTTTCCGGGCTTGGAGGCCAGAAGGGACAATAATTCAAACTCTTTCCTTGGCAGGATAATTTCCTCATCATCTTTAATGATCTTATATTCATCCCTATTTATAACAAGATCACCTATTTTAACAATATTGGAACTATCTGTATTATCCCTAAATCTGCGAAGCAAGGCTTTGACCTTACTTACCAGTACTTTTGGCTTGATAGGCTTGGTAATATAATCATCTGCCCCTGCATCAAAACCTGCCATTTGGGAATAATCCTCTCCCCTTGCTGTAAGAAAGGTAATGATAGTCTCACTTAACTCAGGCATCTTCCTAATTTGTTCACAGGCTTCAATGCCATCCATTTCCGGCATCATCACATCCAGAATAATAAGGTGAGGCTTTTTCTTTTTTGCCAGTTGCACTGCTTTACTCCCATTATCGGCTGTAATAACTTTATAACCTTCAGCGGTAAGATTGTAACCAACGATCTCCAGAATATCCGGTTCATCGTCTACAAGCAGGATTAAAATGTCTTTTTTCTTCATATGAACATTGTAAACTATCTTACACAAATGTATAGATAAAATTGGGGATTTCCCTTTAACCCATCCCGGAGGAAGTAACACTGTGTTAACAAACAGAACATTACCTACTCCTCCCGGTACGCCTATAATCAAAGGTTTCCCACAGTTTACGGGGAAACTTCAATTTCTTACCACCCTCCAAATACCCGCATTTCTAAACTCAAAGATAACATAGCAGCAGCCGGTTTTAACCCAAGGTTAAAGTTTAGGTAAGCTTCAGGAGGGATTTAGCCCGTTAATTTGTCCTGTATTTAAAAACCAAAAAATAGAATTTAAACAGAACAAAGTATGAAAAAATTAATTCTAACCGGATTTGCATTAACAGCTTTATTTCTTACCAGCTGTGGCAGTGATGATGACACCTCTATTGAACAACTTGCTACCTGTACAGATGGAATCCAGAATGGTCTGGAAACCGGAGTTGACTGTGGTGGGCCTTGTGCTTCCTGTGGTGGTAATGGCGGCGGTAACGGCGGTGGTGATATTGTAGATGAAGACCTTTCCGGACTAATTGCAGAAGATCTTACTTTAACCAAGGATGTGATCTGGGAACTAAACGGAAAAGTAGTTGTAGGAAACGGAGTGACCCTTACCATTGAACCGGGAACTATAATTAAAGGACGTGAAGGAACAGGATCTCTTGCATCTGCTCTTATAGTTGCACGTGGAGGGATGATTGATGCTCGTGGAACTGCTGCTGAGCCTATCATTTTTACATCTATTAATGATAACATAGAAGTTGGTCAAACAGCAGGTACAAACCTTGACGAAAATGACAGAGGTCTTTGGGGTGGAGTAATCATCCTGGGGTATGCACCAAGTTCTTTTGAAGGTGATTCTGAGATCTCGCAAATAGAGGGTATCCCTGCAGATGATGATTTTGGAAGATACGGTGGAAATGATCCTGAGGACAATTCCGGTTACTTACAGTATGTCTCTATAAGACACGGTGGAGCTCTAATTGGTGCGGGTAATGAAATTAACGGACTAACGATGGGTGGAGTTGGAAACGGAACTCTTATAGATCACGTTGAAGTTGTTGGAAATGTAGATGATTCCTTTGAATGGTTTGGAGGAACAGTTAATTCAAGCAACCTTGTGGCTTGGGCAGGTGGGGATGATGCACTTGATATTGACCAGGCTTACTCCGGAACAATCACAAATGCTTTGGTAATACAGGGTAATATTGCAGATCACGCTCTGGAAATAGATGGACCTGAAGGAACCTTTCAAGGTGCCTTTACTATAGATGGCCTTACAATAATTGGAAACCCAAGTGCTCCTGATGGTGAAATAGCTGACTTTAGAGATGGTGCTATGGGTACAATTAGAAATGTATTCATTAAAGGTTTTGGTGCTGCCCAGGATGTGGAACTTGATGATGCAGGATCTGCAGGAAACTACAATGATGGCAGCCTTGTTTTTGAAGCCTGGGAAATTGTTCTTCCTGAAGGAGTAACCAATGTTGCCGATATTTTCAATGACACTACCACAAGTACAACTTTAAAAGAAGATGCTGCAGATTTTGCTACCGCGATAGAAGATGGAGATGAAACAGTTGGTGCAGATGTAACTGTATTTGACTGGACTTTCGCTAAGTCACGTGGTGCATTCTAAAACTAAAAGTCAATAACTAAATGACTGCAATTGCTCGTCTCTCTTTAGGGACGGGCAATTATTATAAGATTATAATTTTAAATTTTCTATGAAAACTAAATTCACACTGGTTTTATTTTTAAGTTTTTTGTTTAATTTTTCATACGCACAAAAAGGAAAAATAGCAGGAGTAATTAATGATGCAGAAGTAAATGATATACTACCCTTTGCAAATGCCTACATAAAAGGTACTACCAACGGGACCACATCAGACTTTGAAGGGGATTATGTACTTAATGTGGAAGAAGGGACTTATACAGTGGTCTTTTCATTTGTTGGCTATGAAACGCTGGAAGTAAGCGATGTGGCAGTAATAGCAGGAGAGACAACAGACCTTAATGTTACCATGAAATCTTCTGCAGGCGCGCTTGATGAGATCATCATTACCACTACCACCGCCAGGGATACAGAAGCCTCTGTATTAACCCTGCAGCGCAACTCTGTGAATTTAATGGACGGACTCGCCTCGCAAACTTTCGCGAAAATTGGCGCAGGAGAAGTCTCATCGGCTGTTAGAACAGTGCCGGGAGTTTCTGTACAGGAAGGAAAGTATGTATATGTTCGAGGCCTTGGAGACAGATATACCAAATCAATACTCAACGGGATGGATATTCCCGGACTTGATCCAGATAGGAATACTATACAGTTGGACCTGTTCCCTACCAACATTCTCGATAACATCCAGGTGGTGAAATCCTCTACTGCAGATCTTCCTGCCGACTTTACCGGCGGGATGGTGAACATTGTAACCAAGGACTTTCCATCCAGAGAAGAATACAGTGTTTCCATAGGCGGTACATATAATCCATCAATGCATTTTAATTCCAATTACCTGCAGTACCAGGGCAGTAATACAGATTTTCTTGGATTTGACGATGGAACAAGGGATATGCCCGTAAGAAGAAATCAGCCTTTTCCAAGGCCTTTTGATAATGATGCTGCTCTTACAAGGTTAACCCAACGTTTTGAACCTACCCTGGGAGCTACAACAGCAACAAGCCCAATGGATTTTAGTGCAGGATTAACCGCAGGGAATCAATACACAGTTGGAGATAATAATAAGCTAGGTTATTTTGCCTCAGTCTCCTACAAGAACGAAACGGAATTCTATGAAGATTTTGAAAGTAATTCTTATTTAAAACCACGTGAAACCAGCAATTTTGATTTAAGACCGGCCAGAACTTTAAGAGGTGACTACGGAACCAATAATGTGCTTATAAGTGCAATGGCGGGAACAGCTTTCAAGACAGCACAATCTAAATATCAATTTAATGTGCTTCACCTGCAAAATGGAGAATCCAGGGCAGGTTATTTTTATGAGAATGTAATTCTAGCCGATGCCATTGAGGCCTTCAGGGATAACCTTGAATACTCTCAACGTTCCATTACAAATGCAATGTTAACCGGAAAGCATAGCAATAAAGATGCTTCCTGGACCACAGAATGGAAACTTTCCCCTTCCCTGGCCCGGGTAAATGATAAGGATGTAAGGATTACTGCATTTGAATATAACAGAAATACAGATACCTACAGCATTCGTCCCAGTTCTGCAGAGAGTCCAACCCGAATATGGAGAGACCTTGAAGAGATCAACCTGGTAGGTAAGCTGGACCTTACCAAAAGACACCAGCTATTTGGAAGAGAAGCTAACCTTAAATTCGGGGGAGGCTATACTTATAAACAAAGAGATTTTAGTATTGACCAATACCAGATCTTAATCCAGGGATCTGTGAGCCAAAACTACGGTGGAGACGCAAATGAGATTCTGTCTCCGGAAAACATCTGGACCCCGGAAAGAAGAACAGGTTCTTATATCAATGGTTTTTACGAGCCTACCAACACTTTTGAGGCCTATAATACCAATGCTGCAGCTTATGCTTCCCAGGAATTTAAGATTTCAGAAAAACTAAAGACTATTCTGGGTGTAAGATTTGAAAAATTCGATTTGTTCT
>DATHWA010000265.1:0-10753 GCA_035461025.1 Gillisia sp.
ATGTAGAAAGTACTACTGCAATGGTGGGGGCGGGAGCTAATGTTGTGGTGTTTACCACGGGACTTGGCACTCCTACCGGAAATCCTATTGCACCCGTGATCAAGGTTTCATCTAATTCTACCCTCGCGCGTAGTATGCCGGATATCATAGACATTGATGCAGGTCCCGTGGTAAGAGGAGAGAAGACAATAGAAGAAATGGGAGAAGAAATTCTTGAATTCATAATAAAAGTGGCCAGTGGTGAGGTAAGGTGCAAAGCAGATATATTAAACCAGGATGATTTTATCCCCTGGAAAAGGGGAGTTTCACTATAATCAATATTGAAAGGAATAACCGCCTGGCTTTTTATTTAAAAAGGCAGGCTTTTTTTTACTAAAAATAATAGGTAATGGAAGATAAAAAGGAAATTAGGGCGGGAATTATAGGTTCTGGCTTTTCTGCAGGTTTTCATATTGATGCAATTAGGCGCGTTTACGGTACGCGGGTACATATCGCCGGAGTATCATCAAGAAATCTCAGGAATTCTCAACATTTTGCAGAAAAGTACGGGATTCCCAGTTTCCCTGATCTGGAAATGCTTATCGAAACCTGTGATGTGCTTCACTTATGCACTCCTCCCGTAACCCATGAATCTCTTGCTTTGATCATACTTGCCAAGGGAAAACATGTGATCATTGAAAAGCCTCTTACGGGATATTTTGGGAATGAAGCCGGTTTTAATGGAGATACTTTTCCCAGGGAAGAGGGATTAAAAAAAGCTATGGAGAGTATCGAAAGGATTTTGGTTGCTGAAGAAACCAGTACCGGTTCTATTTTTTATGCTGAAAACTGGATCTATGCGCCCGCAATTCAAAAGGAGCGAGAGGTTGTGGAAAAAACAAGGGCACAGATCCTTTGGATACAGGCGCAGCAATCTCATTCTGGTTCCCACTCAGCTGCTTATGGAAAATGGCATTTATCTGGTGGGGGGTCACTTATGGGCAAGGGGTGTCATCCAATATCTGCGGTATTATACCTGAAACAGGTTGAAGGGATTTCCAGAAATGGAAAACCAATACGGCCATTAACAGTAACCTGCAGAACCCATAGTATTACCAGGTTGGATAATTTTGAGGATATGAGCCATATCAGGGCATCATATACAGATGTTGAGGATTATGCTTTTACCCATTTAGTCTTTGAAGATGGGACTATTGCAGATATTACCGCAAGTGAACTTTTACAGGGGGGAGTGAAGAATTATCTGGAAGTTCATGCCAATAATCATCGTACCATTTGTAATATTACTCCAAATAACGCGATGCAAACATATAATCCGGTAGAAGAAAATTTTGAGGATATATATGTTGTGGAAAAAACCGGAACAAAGATGGGGTGGTCAAACATATCCCCCGATGAAGCATGGTTTAACGGGTATCAACAGGAAATGGAAGCCTTTTACCTGAACATGGCAAATGGAGGAAGAATAGAGAGCAACAGCAGGTTGGCTGCAGACACCATCGCTGTAATTTACAGTGCCTATCTTTCATCCCAAGGAAAAGGGGTAGAGGTAAAGATCCCTTTAATATAGAATTTTGTTAAGTTAAATCTATTTGGCTTTTAGAATTGATGCAGACTTAACACTCTTTCCCTTCCTGTCAGAAGATGCCCTAATGCACAATTCCGGGGTAAGCACAACTTTCTTTTCAATGGTAAGCGTTTGCTTACCTTCAATTTGCTCGAGAAAAACCTCAGCAGCAATTTTACCCATTATCTGAGGGGTTTGATCTACGGAAGTGATAGGTAATTCCATGTATTTTGTAAAGGGTTCATTACTGAATCCTACAACACATATATCCTCCGGTATCTTCACATTTTTTCTTCGCAATTCCTGGATAGCACCCAAGGCATTATGATCACCTGCAGAAAAAATAGCATCGGGTTTATCTTTTAATTCCCATAATTTGGCTAAAGCAGCTGCGCCAGATTCAATTTTACTGCTTACCATCATTACCAGTTCGGTATAATAAGGAATATCATATTTTTTAAGGGCAGCCTTGTAGCCTTCGTAACGGTTGGTATAGATCTCGAGGTTGAGGTCTCCCGAAAAATGAGCGATTCGCTTGCATCCCTGTTTAATTAAATGCTCAGTCGCCATGAATCCTCCTTTGAAATCATCTACGGTTACTGCGCTTACTCCTGCAATTTCCTTTTTACGGTCAAAGAATACCAGGGGAGTTCCCTGGTCTATGACTTTTTGAATATGATCTGTATTAACAGTTGTTTTGGAGACAGACATAAAGATACCATCAATTTGGGTATCCAGGAGCGCATTGATTTGTTCGGCCTCAAATTCAACGTTTTCATGGGTCTGGCATATAATTACATGATAACCGTGAGGTGTTAATTCTTCTTCTATACCCCGTATCACAGAGGAAAAGAAATTCCTGTTGATATATGGAACTATAACTCCAACATTATTGGACTTTCCACTTTTTAGAGCCAGCGCCAGCCGGTTTTGCTTGTAATTCATCTCCCTGGCCGTTTTCAAAACAAGGTCCTTGGTTGATGCACTTATTTTCGGACTATCGTTGAGGGCTCTGGATACGGTAGCAGCGCTTACATTTAATTTTTTTGAAATGTCGTAAATTGTTGTTTTATCCTTATCCTTCATTCATGAAAATTAAATGTTAAAGGTAACTTTTATCATGTCTTTGCTAAGAAAATTCCCCAGATAATTTAAACCTTATACATAATAGTATCAAATATCCTTCTCCCTAACTTCTTATCCTGATGATATTTTTATAAAATTAGAAAATTTCAGGTAATCGATTACAAAATTACTCGTTTTTTAACAATAAGTTTAAGTCCGAAGTTAAGATAGCTTTCGAAAGGCGCATTAGTTCATTGATAATTATGAGGTTACACTGATTTTAAACTAAGGCTGCATTTTTTCCGGTCTCAGAATTAAAATTTACCAGGCCGCACACGCCTCTAAAAATTTAAAAATATTCCCAGGCCTTATAGTTGTTGGTGTATTTGCCTACCAAATAATGATAATTTCTGAAATCTATATCGTTTTAGATTACCGAATCATTAATTAAAGGAATGTTATTTTGAACATTTAACATTTTTTTTTATTTAAATTTTGGTGGTTGACATTTAATAAATATATTTACGTAATCGATTACATAAATTTATACCTGCATTGAAAAAAATTATTCCCTGGTATATTTTCTCCGGTTTAAGAGGAATTATAATTTATATATACGGGCGTCTCCACGCGGTGTATATATGTATAGATGACCTAAAATTTTGTATTAATTAAATCAATCATTTATGAAAAAAAGTACCCACTACAAATTAAGTGATCTTCTTCAGGATTTATACCGGCAGAAGATCCACCGCAGTTGGGCTATGTTATTACTGGTGGCTTGTTTTACTGTGTTTCCTGTTACGGCTGGATATGCGCAAAGCACCACGGTCACAGGTCAGGTTGTAGATGCAGAAAATGGGGGCTTATTGCCCGGAGTAAATGTTATTGAAAAAAATACTTCAAATGGTACTATCACAGATTTTGACGGAAATTACAGCCTTACTGTTTCCAGTCCCAACGCTGTGCTTGTTTTTAGCTATGTGGGTTTCCAGACCCTTGAAGTGAATGTAAATGGAAGAACTACGCTTGATGCAGCTCTTCAGGTAGATCAAAGTTCACTGGATGAAGTCGTAGTAGTAGGTTATGGTACAACCAGAAGATCAGATTTAACAGGATCTGTGGTAACTATTTCAGGAAATGATCTGGCCGAGCAGGCAAAGTCCAGTGTTGCTGAGGCTTTAACAGGAAGATTGCCGGGGGTACAAGTGCTATCTACGGAGGGCTCACCAGATGCCGAAATTAATATTAGGATACGAGGCGGTGGCTCTTTGACCCAGGATAGTTCTCCATTGATTATTGTTGATGGGTTCCCTGTAAACAGCATGGCCGATATAAGCCCTACCAACATTGCAAGTATTTCGGTATTGAAGGATGCCTCTTCAACTGCAATTTATGGTTCCAGAGGTGCGAACGGGGTAATTATAATTACAACCAAGACTGGAGTTGATAATAAAATAATGGTGAATTATAATACATTTTATGGACTTCAAAAAATTGCAAATACTATAGATATTCTTGCGCCTGAAGATTTTGTTAAGTGGCAATATGAATATGCATTGCTTAGAAATCCCGAGAATGTTGATTCTTATGAAAGATATTTTGGCTTATGGCAGGATTACGATCAATATGTGGGACAGGAAGGTAATAACTGGCAAAGACAGATCTATGATAATATAGGGAAGGTTCAAAGCCATGATTTAGCAATAAGAGGAGGTTCCCGAGACGCAAACTTTAATTTTAATTACTCACGGTACGATCTTAACACCATTATGGTTGGATCAGATTTTAAAAGAGATAATCTTTCCCTTGCCCTCAAGAGTAAAGCTGGTGAAAAGGTAGATTTATCTTTTACCGTTCGATATTCTGATACAGAAATTAATGGTGGGGGTGCAAATGAGCAAAATGAGGTTTCTTCAGCAGATTCCAGGCTCAAACATAGTGTTGGATACTCTCCAATTCCAATTTCGGGCCTTACCACTACAGAAACAGATGAAGCTATTTCAAGTTATCTGGTTAATCCTTTTGTGGCAGTTGATGATAATCAGCGTCAACAACTAAGGAAAAGCTTAAATATACTGGGTAGTTTTGGCTGGAATATAATAGAAGATCTAAGATTTCAGGCAGATTTGGGTATGGACAACCGTGACGATCTGGATTACCGCTATTATGGGCGCTCAACATATTATTCAAACAACAGGCCTTCTGCACAAAATCAAGGCTTACCTTCCTTATTGTACAGAGACAGAAAGCGTGAGAGCTTTAGGAATGCTAATACTCTTAATTATGATTTTAATAAATTGCTTGGTGAAGATCATGGTCTTAAATTGCTTTTGGGTCAGGAAATTATAGTGACCAGGGATAATATTGAAACCAGTGAGATCCAAGGGTTTCCAAAGGATTTCGATTTTGAGACAACCAGAAAGTTAACTACCCAGGGAACACCTCAGTCTGTGGATAATTTCTATTACCCAGATGACAAGTTATTATCGTTCTTTGGACGTATTAATTATGATTTCCTAAATAGGTATTTATTTACTGCTACTTTCCGGGCAGACGGATCCAGTAAATTTTTAGGAGATAATCAATGGGGATATTTCCCATCTGCAGCAGTTGCCTGGAAAATAAATGAAGAAGCATTTTTAAGGGATTCCCAATGGCTTAATGAGTTAAAGCTTAGGTTGAGTTATGGAGAAGCCGGGAATAATAATATTCCGGCAGGACAAACTGTTCAAAGCTTTCAGTCCAATACTACTACTTACCTTAATAATATTCCAACCTATTGGTCAGCATCCAGAACCTTGGCAAATCCAGACTTAAAATGGGAAACAACTGTAGTACAGAATGCCGGTTTGGATTTTCAAATGTTCAATGGATTATTAAGTGGTTCTGTTGAAGCCTACAAGAGTGTTACCACAGATCTCCTGGTTAATTTTCCTGTTCCGGGAACGGGATATGCAAGTCAATTCAGAAACCTGGGTGAAATACAGAATACAGGTATTGAAGGGTTCTTAAGCGTTGATGCCCTTAGACAAGCTGATTATGGCGTGAATTTTTCTGTGAATGTTTCAGCGAATAGAAACAGGATCAACTCTTTAGGAGCCTTAGAAGATTTTGGTCAAAACACCAATTGGGCCTCAACACAAATAGGTAACGATTATGTGGTGAGAGTGGGCGAGCCTGTTGGTTTGATGTACGGATTCCAGAATGATGGCCGGTATGAAGTGTCAGATTTTGATTTTAATCCCTCCACAGGCGCTTATACTTTAAAGCCGGATGTTGTGAATAATAGCGCAATAGTAGGAAATGTAAGGCCGGGAACATTAAAATTAAAAGATATTAATGGTGATGGTATTGTAGATGTTAATGATAATACTATTATAGGAAATGCTAATCCAGATTTTACGGGAGGTTTTGTAATCAGTGCTTATGCCTACGGATTTGATTTTACCTCAGCTTTTAACTTTAGCGTGGGGAACGATGTTTATAACGCAAATAAGATAGAATTTACTACTTCCAATCTTAACTCTCAATACAGGAATTTAAATACCGAGATGGCAGATGGTACCAGGTGGACAAATCTAAATCCTGAAACAGGTCAATTAATAACCGATCCCGAGCAACTAGCTGCGGCCAATGCGAACACAACAATGTGGTCTCCTTATATGCAAAACTTCGTATTTAGTGACTGGGCCGTAGAAGATGGTTCTTTTTTGAGGTTGAATACTATCACCTTAGGTTATACACTACCTGATTCGATGATGTCAAGTGCCAATATTTCTAAGCTAAGATTTTATGTAACAGGGAATAATGTTTTTATCCTTACTAATTATTCTGGTCTTGATCCGGAAGTTTCTACCAGAAGAAATACACCTCTAACTCCCGGGGTTGATTATTCACCATTCCCAAGAAGTAGACAAGTGGTTTTTGGATTAAACCTTAATTTTTAAAATTTAATTGAAAATGAAAAACTTAATAAAAATCTTTTCGTTACTAATAATAACAGGCCTGGTGGTTTCATGCGAGGAGGATAGAGACTTTTTGGATGCGCCTGCAAAATCAACCCTGGATGAATCTATCATATTTTCAACGGTTGGTTTAGCCCAGGGAGCCGTTGATGGTATTTTGGAGCCTATGGGCCAGACGAACTCCTACAGGGGGCGTTTTCTCCCTTATTATGGATTCAATACCGATGTAGAATATAATTATGCTTCCAACCCTTCAGGAGGCGCAAATTCTGACCTGGTAACCTATAGTGCGCAACCATCAAATTCTACAATGAATTCTGAAAACAACGCCTGGGCCATGATGTATCAGGGTATTGAGCGAGCTAATATCGTTATACGAGGTTTAAGAAATTATGGTAATCCGGAACCCGGAACTGAATTTGGTCAGCTTTTAGGAACGGCGCTTACTTATAGAGCTATTTATTATGCAGATCTTATGAAAGCCTGGGGAGATGTTCCCGCGCGTTTTGAGCCTATAACAACAGAAACCATCTATTTGGGAAAAACCAGTAGGGATGTCATATACAAGCAACTTATAGAGGATTTGGGTGAGGCATCTGAACTGGTTGCCTGGCCTAATGCCTCTGCAGCTACTTCAACTGTAGAAAGAATCAATAAAGCCTTTGTGAAAGGTTTAAGGGCACGGCTTGCATTGGTTGCAAGTGGTTACCAGCAATATCCTGATGGAATAAGGAGAAGTAACGACCCCGATCTCACTGTTCAAAATATGTATCAGTTGGCATTGGACGAGACCCGATCAGTTATTAATAGCGGTACAGCATCTCTCGAGCCTTCCTTTGAAAATTTCTGGAGAAAATATAATGAAGAAAATATAAGTGCAGGCGGTGAATCCCTATGGGAAATTCCATTTTCAGACGGCCGTGGCCGGGTATTATTTTCCTTTGCAGTACGTCACCGCAGCGCCGACCAATTTACGGGTCAGGCCAGAGGAGGTACCGCAGGACCTACACCTCCCCTTTGGTATGATTTCGATGAAGAGGATACAAGAAGAGAGGTTACAAGTGTGCCTTATCAATGGGGTACAGCAATAGATGGTATAGCTAAACAGGAACTGCAGGGAATTGATATTTGGTATTTTGGTAAATACAGATATGAGTGGATGAATCGTTTCGTGACTTCAACAAATGATGATGGAGTTAACTGGATTTACATGAGATATGCAGAAATTCTGCTAACAGCTGCCGAAGCAGCTAATGAACTGGAAGGACCTGCGGCTGCTGCTCCCTATCTCAAAGAGATACGTAGAAGGGCTTTCCCGGTATCTCAACACGCGGAAAAAGTAGATGCTTATGTTGATGCCCTTTCTTCCAAAGAAGCAATGTTCAATGCTATTGTTGAAGAATATAAATTTGAATTTACAGGAGAGATGGATCGCAAGATGGACCTTATTCGGTGGAACCTCCTGGGGCCTAAACTTGAAGAGGCAAAGGAAAAATTGATTAATCTGCAGAACAGAACAGGAGAATATGCCAATGTCCCAACCACGCTTTATTATAAATATCAAGATGATGGATATACTTTAGACATTTATGGCTTAAATAGGGGTGAAACAACAGATCCCGGTGCTGAATATTCAGCCTTCAACTGGAACCAGTCTCTTGACCGGATTATAAACACCATCTATCAACCAGGAGTTAATGTAGATGAAAGGCAATTTTGGCCAATTTGGCAGGTTTTCATCGATGCCAGCAATGGCCTGTTGGTAAATGATTACGGGTACTAAAACATAAACAGAACAAATTTACAAAATTATGAAAGTGAGATACATCTTTAAGAATTTACTGATAGTTTTTCTACTTGCTGCCGTTACAGGTTGTGACTATGATAAAGAACTTATCGAGGAGCTTCCGGTAAACAGGGAATTCGCTCCCATTAATCTAACTGCCATGGTTAGGAATCAGGTTAATGTTGAATTAAACTGGCGGGTTGATGATAACGTAGATGTTTATGTTGTTGAATTTAGTGAGGATGCTGAATTCAATAATATAGCAGAAACCGTAGAAGTTTCTGCTACTGAACTTCCGGTTCTAATACCTTTAGAAAGTGAAACCCTGTATTATATAAGAGTAAAAGCTGTAAGTGCTAGAGGACTTGGTGATTCTACCTGGGCTACAACAACAGCACAGACCTTAACCGAGCAGATCTTCCTACCTGGTGATCCAAGCGACATCAAAGCTCTGGAGGCTATCCTGAGATGGATCCCAAACAGCGAGGTAACCGAAATTAAGTTAAGTCCGGGGGATATAACTCATACCATAACAGATGAAGAAAAAACAAATGGTGTTGCCACCATAACCGACCTCACACCTGAAACTGAGTATACGGCAACTTTACTAAATGGTACCCGAATAAGAGGAGTTAAAACTTTTACAACAGGAATCGATATAGGTGCAGGTAAATTGGTTACTCCGGAAGACGATTTATTTCAAATGATAGCTGATGCCGAGGATGGTGCTATTTTAGTACTTGAACCGGGAGATTATACCGAGCAAACCGGAACTTTAACTCTGGATAAATCTATTACCATAAGAGGATTGAGAGCTTTTGACAAACCTTTGCTTCAAGTGAATTTCAGACTTGCTGCCGGAGCCGTTAATGTATCCTTAATAGACCTTAATATAGAAGGTGCCACTGATCTTAATGACTTTCTGGAGTATAGGGAGGCTGGAAATTACAATTCCCTATTGATCAGTGGAAGTGAAATACACGACTTTTCACGTAGGTTAATTTACGGAAATGCTACCGGTGCTATTCTACAAAATCTAACTATTGAAAATTCTATTGTTTACAACATACTAACATCTGGTGGAGATTTTATAGATTTTAGAAACTCTAACGTTCTGAATTTGAACATCAATACAAGTACTTTTTATAACACCGCTCAGGGTAGAGATTTTATACGAATTGATAATGCCGGAACTTTATTAAATACTGGGCAAACAGTAAATGTAGTTATTGAGAGAACCACAATATATTCCAGTGCAACAGGCACAAGTAACAGGTTGTTATATGTGAGGTTCCTGGATAATGAGATTACAGTTAGGAATACTATCATTGCACAGAGCGAGGGCATGTATTCAAACCAGCCCAATACCGATGAAGACATTGAATTCAATCGAAATAACTATTTCAATGCCCCGGTGTATTTTGAATTCAGAACGGGAAATCATCGGTATGATGATTCCGATACGTACTTTATCCTGGATCCAGGATTTGCTGATCCTGCATCGGGAGACTTTACGATCTCAAATCAAACATTAATAGATAACAATGTGGGAGACCCCCGTTGGAGACCATAGGTTAGCCGGACTTTAATATTTTGTTTAAGTCGTGTGAGTTTGTTAACAAAGGTGCGGTCCATAGCCGCACCTTTAATTTTAATGAAAGAAAGAAATGAAAATATTGAAGTGGAATTTATTAATAATTATATCATTAGTTGTTACAACACTCGGCTGTAGTACAGACGATGTGGCCACACCCCCGGTAGAGGAAGTGAAAGATGGTCCTGTTGCTGTAGTGGAAGATGCATTTGCCTTTCCCGGAGCAGAAGGCTTTGGTAAAAACACCACCGGTGGTCGAGGGGGTAAAGTGATCTATGTAACTAATCTCAACGACTCCGGTACCGGAAGTTTCCGGAATGCTGTTCAGACTTCGGGTAAAAGGATCATTCTTTTTAAGGTTTCGGGAAATATAGAATTGACTAGTAACATTACAATAACCAATAATGATATAACTATTGCAGGTCAAACCGCCCCCGGAGATGGAATTACCCTAAAAAATTATTCCCTTATTGTTAATGCAGATAATGTTATTATAAGGTTTATGCGGTTCAGGATGGGGGATGAAGGCGCAGCTGAAGGGGATGCTCTGGAAGGGCGTTATAGGAAGAATATTATTATAGATCATTGTTCAATGAGCTGGTCTACAGATGAAACTGCCTCATTTTACGGAAATGAGAATTTCACTCTTCAATGGTCTATTCTTTCAGAAAGTTTGCGCAATTCGGTTCATGAAAAAGGGAATCACGGTTATGGCGGTATTTGGGGTGGCCGGAATGCATCTTTTCATCATAATCTTCTGGCTCATCATGATA
>DATHWA010000266.1:0-3452 GCA_035461025.1 Gillisia sp.
GATTAAATAAGTAATTCATCGAAGCAAGCAATTTTTAAACTACATTCGCTGAAGTTATGTTTAACTATTTATTAACAATCGTTTAAAACAATTCGTATTATGAAAAAAATTACACTACTTACTGCAATCGTGATGATTGCATTCACAGCAAACTCATTTGGACAGGTTGAGGCCTCTGTAGCTACTTCTGCAAATGTTATTACTCCAATTACTATTGAAGGTGTAAATGCCCTCAACTTTGGTGATATAGTTGGAACAGCCGCTGGTGGAACAGTAACTGTATCTGCAACTGGTGAACGTTCATCATCTGTAACAGACCTTTTAATCGCAACAACAGGAACAATTTCTGCCGCTTCTTTCACAGTAACTGGAGAAGCTGAGTATGGTTTTGACATTACTCTTCCAGAGAGCTATGTTGTTTCAAATACAGATGCTACACCAGCAACGATGGCTGTAGATACGTTTACAAGTGCTCCAGATGCAACAGGTACTTTGACAGCTGGTACGGAAACTGTAACTGTAGGGGCGACTCTAACCCTAATTGAAAATCAAGCTTCCGGAACTTATACTAGTACGGATGGTTTGGCAATTACTGTTCAATACAACTAATACCCCTTCCTCAAAAATGGTGTCACAGCTTCTGTGACGCCATTTTTATTAGTATTCCTTTATTCAATAGCTCAATTCAATACGTATGAAAAGTTTTAATTTCCCTCAGGTTATCTTTCAGCAATCGGTGAAATTATTCTTTAGCCTTAGCATTTTTTTCTTTTTTGGTTTCCAGAATTTCGCTCAGGGAGATCTCCTTATCTATCCAAAACGAATCACCTTCGAAGGGACCCAAAACAGGGTGCAGTTAATTAACCTTAACAACAAGGGGCAGGATAGTGCCAGATATCAATTATCCTACATTGAAAACCGTATGAAGGAGGACGGGAAATTTGAATTAATTGAAACTCCGGATCCCGGGCAATTGATTGCCTCCCCCTATTTAAGATTTTACCCACGTATAATTACACTTGCGCCAAATGAAACCCAGGTAATAAAAATACAATTGATAAAAACCGGGGAATTAGAAACCGGGGAATACAGATCTCATCTTTATTTTAGACCTATTAAGGATTTGAAAGCAATTGAATCCACTGAAATTGAAAAAGAAAAACCCGAGGGGATAAGCCTAAGCCTTGAACCTGTTTACGGGATAAGTGTTGCCAATATTATTCGTATTGGTAAACCGCAGGCTAATATACATTTATCCAACCTTAATTTTGAAACTTTTAATGACAGCATTCCAATTATCTCTATGGATTTTAACCGCAGCGGGAATGCTTCCAGTTATGGAGATCTTAAAGTGCTTCATGTATCAACTGTAGGAATAGAAACCATTGTTGGGGAATTAAAAGGCTTTGCAGTCTACACCCCGGGCACACTTCGAAAAGCAAGAATGAAATTAAAAGTACTGGAAGAGGTGAATTATAAAACCGGCACTTTAGTATTAAGCTATACTTCCCAGGAAACAAAAAAACTTTATGCCGAAGCAAGCCTTGACCTGTAATTGTGAATAAACTCCTTGAATGACCGAGTTAAAGATATTTTTAATGATCCTACTGGCATTAGTTGCCGGGAAATCCTTTTCTCAAAATATCTACATCTCCACGGAACAGGAATTGAATTTTGGTGACTTTTATATATCAGGAACCGGAGATGCTACAATAATGCTTTCTGATACCGGCCAAAGAAGCTCGAGCGGGAATGTTAATTTTTTAAACAACAAACATCATCCTGTTACTTATATACTTACAACAGACAACCCCACGCCTCTTCAGGTACAGGTAGATACCCCAACCTCTGTGTTAACCAATGCAGAAGGAAAAAAAATGTCTGTAAGGTTAAACCCTACAGATAACCTCATACACACGCTTCAGAAAGATATTCCAAAGCGCATTTCATTAGGAGGAATTCTTACCCTGGACCTTGAGACAGGAACATCTCCGGGTAATTACAGCGGGAATATTTTAATTACAGTAATGATTCTTAATGAGTAAACGTGCCGGAAACAAAAGAAAAGTTTTTCTTAATGAGGATCCATTTAAAAAAAAGCTTTGTCTTAAGGCAGTGGCCGGTATTGATTTTATTTTTTCTCAGCCCCTTTTCTTCTTTTTCCTTTCAGCCTGTATACTGTGATGAAGTTCCGGTAACTATTATCATGGAACACCTGGGACAAATTGAGCTCCCGTCCTTTATTTGTGGCAATGATGTATTTTACTCTGTAACGGGGATCTTTGATTTTTTTGGAGTGAGAAATCTCCCTGAAAATGATTTTTCCCGAATTGAGGGTTTCTTAATAAATCAAAACGATCCCTTTATCATTGATGATTTAGGGAAGAAAATAACCTATCAGGGAAAAACTTCAGAATTAAAGGAAGATCATCTTATACGGACAAGCACCGCCCTCTATTTAAAGTCTGATTACTTTGCTGAAATTTTTGGTTTCGACAATACTTTTAATGCAAGACTCCTTGCCGCCCGTATGCGTACCGATATCGAATTACCTTCAATAAAGGCAGCCCGAAGGGAAAAGCTGAGAAACAACATTAGAAATTTGCAACAGGTTTTCACCGCAGATACCACGATTCAAAGAGAAAGGCACATTTTTAAAGCGGGGGCTGCCAATTGGAATCTTAACTCCACTCAACGTACAGATGGATTCCAGAATCACAGGTTAAATGTAGGGATGGGTGCTCTGGTGGCAGGGGGAGAATTTACCGGTGCCATTAATTATAATTCAAACCACCAATTGCGACCAAGGGATCAATTTTATCAATGGCGTTATGTGAATAATGAGACTAGTGCTTTACGGCAGATAACCGCCGGGAAGATAGGGTTTCGTTCCATCGCGAGCATTTTTAATCCTGTTGTAGGGGTTCAATTGTCCAATGCTCCAACCTACCTGAGAAGATCTTTTGGCACTTACCTTCTAAACGATTATACCAAACCGGACTGGATAGTAGAACTATATATAAATAATGTTCTGGTTGATCATGTACAGGCAGAGCCTAACGGCTTTTTTTCTTTTGATGTGCCTCTTATGTATGGAACTACAACAATAAGTCTGCGATATTACGGGCCCTGGGGGGAAGAAGAAATTTCTGAACGCAACATTGTGATCCCTTTCAATTTTCTTCCGGCAGGGGAATTCCAATATTCCTTTAGTGCAGGAATGGTGGAAGATGGGCAGAATACATTGATCTCACAGTTTCGGATGGATTACGGTCTTACGAGCAGAGTTACTCTTAGTGCCGGAATGGAATTACTTTCATCTCTGGAAGAAAATCCGGTGATTCCCTTCCTGGAAACTTCCCTAAGGTTACCATACAACATGATGCTTTCCGGACAATACTTTCACGAAGTGGGATACAAAGGCAATTTCTCCTATGTTGGTCTTTCCGGGA
>DATHWA010000267.1:0-2463 GCA_035461025.1 Gillisia sp.
CGCCTTTCTACCCAATCGGAGTTATATAAAAATAAGCTTAACAATTACCTTTTTTATAAATTTAATCCCAGCATTAAAGTCGTGAAAAGCATTGTATCATCTTGGGAATCTGTTTGAAAACCGGGGCTAATACCGAGCAAAAGTTTATCCGAAATTTTATAATGATAGTATAATCGAATACTACCTCCTACTGCATAGGTTCTACCTGGTTCCTCTCGTATTAAGGATCTTATAGGTACTGGGTAACCCGTTATAATGGGATAATCAATATTTGTACTTAAAGCTGAATTTGCCTGATATCTACCAAAAACACTCGGATTAATTCCGAATTTACTGCGATCTGAATTAATTAAATTAAATCCTATACCAGCGTTGAGTTGGAAACCTGCAAGCACATTATGAAGGGTGCCGTCAAAAGAATTTCCATTCAAATCCTCCCCAATAAAAGGTGTGTCTTCACTATCATTTAGATTTGCCTCAAAAGAGGCAATTATTTCGAATCTTTTTGAGATCGGCTTATGTACTCTTAAGCCATATAAAAATCCCGTCTGGTCTCCTGTTCCGTGTTTATTAAGACCAAATTCGGCAATGATGCTAGTTGGGATATCAGATTCTTTATCCTGGGCTAAGGAAATATTAGGGATGAAATAGATAGATAAAACAGCAATAATTTTCAAAGTAATTTTATACATAGTTATTGGTTATAATGATTATTATAGGTTTTTTTGATGATGCATACTTTTAGCCATCGTTTAAAAATAATCAGGACTTCCTTCAGAATAAGCCTAAACAATTCACTTACTCAAATGCAGTTCTTTTCTTAAATCGCTCATTCTGGTTTTTGCCAGGTAAAGCATGTCCTCATTGCCCCTGCCATCGAATCTGTTTATATATGCGCGGTAGTAATCTATTTTGGTTTGAATATCTTTAAAATAATTATCTGCTGCCACCGCCCGTTCATACAAAGCCCGTTCATTTTCCGGATTTTCCTCAAGGGCTTTGTTCATATATTCAAAGGCCTTTTTATGATCCTTTTGAAGTTTATAGGTAAGGCCCAAACTAAGATATTCGGCATCTATTGGTTGTTTTTTGATGAGGATCGCCATAAGCTGGTGTACTTCCGATTTTTGCAGGTCCCCGGTAAGTGCGTAAAGTTTGCCCAGATTATAATGGGTGTCAGAATTTCTATCCTCAAACTCCAGCGCCTTGTTATATTGTTCAATAGCCTTTACATAATCTCCTTCATTGTAATAGGCAAAACCCAGACGGGAATGCACAAATTCATTGCCCTGCCCCAAAGCCACGATCTTTTCAAAAGGGGCAATAGCAAGTTCATATTTTTCCTGCCGTACATAGGACTGCGCCAGTATAGAAAGCAGGGAAGCATTTTGCTCATTATGATCCAGCCCCATCATGCTGTAAAAAATTGCCATGTTATATTGCCGTTGCCGGAGTTCATGGCGTGAAAGTTTAAACAAGGCCTCCTGGTGCGTATTGTCAAGATGATTGGCTTCCTTAAAAAAATCAATAGCTGTACTGTCCTGTTGCATTTCCCGTATTACCCCCTGCTCAAATACAAAATTTGCATTTTTTGGATACCTTTCTGAAAGTGCGGCGTATATACTGTCGGCCTCCTCTAGCTCACCTACCCTAACCAGGGTTTTAGCAAACTCAATAGCGGTAAGTACCCTTTGAGGATCTTTTTGTAACACGATCCTGTAATTTTCCAAAGCGGCTGCTGTATTTCCTGTGGCCGACTGGTATTTTGCGAGTTTTAAAAAAACAGCCTGGGATTTGGGATCTGTGCTTTCCAGAATCTCTACCGCTTTACCGGTCTGACCAACCGCATGCAAACTGTCGGCAACGGCTAAAGCCGGAGTTTGAGCTCCGGCCTTCACCACTAACAAAATTATAAAAATGAAAATTGTTCTATTCATTTATCTCACTTACCTGAAAAACTATGGGTAAGGAATAAGATACCCCTACATTCTTGCCTTCATGAATTCCAGGTACCATTTGCGGAAGGCTTGAGATCACTCTTATCGCTTCAGCTTCAAGGTCTGGATGTGGTGCACGCGCACGAACATCTGTCACATTCCCTTCGGGACTTATTTTGAACACTACGATCACCCTATTGGTTCCTTTAAATCCTAATTGCTCTGCCAAACCGCCATCAAAATTTTCCGAGACATATTCCGCAACCTTTTCCGTCATACAATTCTTTTTTTCCTCATTACTACCAAGACTTTCACAGCCGGGAAAAACCGGCACCTGCTCTACCACTGCAAAAGGAATATCTCCCCCCTTATAATCGGGATTTATCCTTATTTCCTCCGTAATCTTCCCATGTAAATTTTCAATAATAATTTGGGGTTTACCGGTCTCAGGATCATTGGACATTATTATTGTCTTTTTCCCATCAAAAATATGAACCTGATCATATCCCGTACTGGTTTTTAAACC
>DATHWA010000268.1:0-15727 GCA_035461025.1 Gillisia sp.
CACGATGCCCATATCACAGTAGAAAGTATACCTAAGAAGGGAACCACTTTTAAGATCCTCTTTCATAATCTTGAAATGGATTAAAACATATGAAGAAATCTTTGTTATCCGGAAAAAGCGTCTAATCACTGCGTCTCCCAGATAGTTGAGGAAGATTTATAGAATCTGGAAAAGGGATCAAAATTTTTATAGCTGGAGAGTGCGTAAAAAATATAAGTTTGGAAATAACGGCCTTTCCGGTACGCTAAACTTTTTTCTTTTTTAGAACTTTACCCCTTCGGGTTTCTTTGAATTCTCCTTCAACTAAAACTAACTTCCCATTGACAACTATATATTCCATTCCTTGAGAGAGTTGATGCGGTTCCTCATATTTCGCATTGGTTGTGATCTCTTCAGGTTTAAAGATTAACACATCGGCTTTATTTCCTTTTTTTAAAATTCCCCTGTTTTGAAGCTGAAGGATTTTTGCCGGGAGGCCGGTCATTTTATATATAGCCTGTTCCAGGGTTAAGATCTTATCCTGAAGGACATATTCCTCTATTATTTTGCTGAAGCTTCCATACCCCCGCGGGTGATGCATTGTTGGGCTTCCATCTGAGGATATGCTAATGTAATCATCAATAAGAAAAGTTTTTTGAAGTTCCTCATCCATAATAAAATGAGCTGCTCCCGCTCCGTATGGCCCTATATCCTCGATGAGGACCTGTTCATAAGGCTTATTAAGTTCCTTTGAAACATCGGCCAATGTCTTTCCTTTATAAGGTCCGGAACCAAGTAAGGTAGCTTCAGGCCCATTACGCTGGATAACCTTTTTCCGAAGAAAATCTTCCAGTTCTTCCCTTTTTGAACCTACTACCTCTTCAAAGTTATTAGGCTTTTTGGCCCAATCAGGAAAGAGGATGCCTATCCCGGTATGACTGGCGGTGTATGGGTAAAGGTCTGCCGTGACTTTAATGCCTGCATTCCTGGCACTATCCAGTTTTTGAATAATTTGAAGAGCCCTGCGGCTACCTTTACCATAGACTACTTTTATATGAGCAATATGAACAGGTGCATATTTTCCCTGATTAAGAAGTTCATCTAAGGAATTTTCAATTTCTGAATCATCCTCATTTCGTAAATGGCTCATGATAATTCCCTGCTCCTCTCCCACTGTTTTTGCCAAAGCATTTAACTCATCCTCCCGGGAAAAATTTCCCGGACTGTACTCTAAACCGGTAGACATTCCAAATGCACCGGCCTGCATTGCTTCTTTAAGAAGCTGCTGCATTTTGTACAAACCTTCTTTTGAAGGGACACTGTCGTAATTTACCCCGGCAAGGCCCCGCAAGGTATTATGGCCAATAAACATAGTAATATTTACCCCTGGTCCTATTTCTTCCACTTTTTGTATCCATTGAGATAATTCTTCTTCCGGACTGTAACCATCCTGGCCTAAACTTATAGTAGTAACCCCCATTGCCAGGAAATTATGAAATAAAGAGGTTTGTAAAGGGTCTCCATGGGAATGGGAATCTATGAAGCCGGGAGTCACGGTATAGCCGGTTGCGTCAATAGTTTCCTTTGCATCATAGGGTTGTATCATCTCCTTCCCAATGAAGATTATCTCATCACCTGTTATTCCCAGGTTTCCAATATAACCAGCAGCTCCTGTACCATCAATAATTGTTGCATTTGTAATAAGCAAATCATAAGAAGGGATACTATCCTCTTGTGAAAGTCCAGGATTCGAAAAAAAGAAAAGAATGGTAAATAAAATAATGTACTTCATCGAGGGATATTTTAGTTTTAACAAATGTGAAGAGTCGCACTATTTTAAAACCCAACAGCTTTCCCATCGTAGCTCCGGGAATCTGCCGCGCCAAAATAGATCCCGCTTTCCTCCTCAAAGAAAATGCCCATGGCACTGCCCTGGTTGTTTATCCAGCGTATGGTATGGCCCATTTCTTCATATAATCTTACAGTGTCCGGAGAAAAGCCCCATCTTTCAAAAGAAGTCCGGTCCGGCAACCACTGGTGGTGAATACGGGGAGACTCTATGGCTTTGGCAATATCGAGTTCATGGTCTACGACATTCAGTATTACCTGCAAAACGGTATTTATGATAGTTCTGCCGCCGGGAGACCCAATGACCATAACGGGTTTTCCATTTTTGGAAACAATGGTGGGAGTCATACTGGATAACATTCTTTTTTCCGGGGCAATCAAATTGGGATCTGTCCCAATCAAACCTGTTGTATCTGTATATCCCGGAATAGGATTGAAATCTCCCATTTCATTATTCAGCAAAAATCCGGCACCTTCCACAACGATGCGTGAACCATAACTGGCTTCCAGGGTATAAGTCATCGAAACCGCATTCCCATCCTTATCGATTACTGAAATATGAGTGGTTTGCGGACTTTCCGGTAAAAAATGAGCAGCGGAGAATTGAGCTGAATCACTTTTGGATGCTCTATCAATTTCTATTGAATTTCTTAAACCTGCGGCGTAATCCTTGGAGATAAGTTTTTCCACTGGCATATTTTCATTGAAATTGGGATCTCCAAGATGTAAAGCTCTGTCTGCATACGCCCTACGCATTGCCTCTGTCACGGTGTGCAGATATTGGGCAGAGTTATGCCCCATTTCCCTTAGATTAAATCCTTCCAGGATATTCAGCATTTCTATAAGCGCCACGCCTCCGGAGCTGGGTGGGGGCATAGAGATAATTTCAAAGTCCCGGTAAGTTCCGGTGAGAGGCTGTACCTCTTCTGCCTCATACCTTGCAAGATCCTCGCGGGTGATCAAACCCCCGTTGGCCTTCATAAAATCTTCGATAAGCCGGGCTGTTTCTCCTTTGTAGAAACCATCTGCACCCTGGTCCCGTATTCTTTTTAAGGTTTCAGCCAATTCCGGCTGCTTCCAGGTTTCTCCTGGTTTATAAACGTCTTCCCCATCCTTCAGAAAAGTTTTTGCAGTTGAGGCATATTCCTCTTTGTTATTTTTTACCCATTCCAGGAACCAGTTCATATAAAATGTAGATGGAAAACCTTCCTCTGCAAGTTTAATTGCGGGGTTTAGTAACTTTTCCCAGGGTAATTTTCCCATTTTTCGATGTGCTTTATACAATCCGGCAACGGTACCGGGTACACCAACAGAAAGTAATCCCTCATGATTGGAATTATCTTTTACTTTTCCATCCTCCCCAAGAAACATTTCCTCATGTGCTGCCAAAGGAGCCTTTTCCCTAAAATTAAATGCAGTCTTATCACCATTACTCCCCTGGTAAACAATGAATCCGCCCCCTCCAATATTACCCGCAGATGGTAACGTCACAGCAAGTGCAAAGGCCGAGGCTACAGTGGCATCTATTGCATTACCACCTTGTGCCAGGATATCAGTTCCTATTTGAGAAGCCAGATAATGACTGGTAACAACCATTGCGGAGTCTGCACGTGCAGGAATTCTTCCTTGTTGTGCATAAATAATGCTTTGAGAATGGGAAATAAAAAGAAGTAAGAAAAAGAGAATAGTGAGATTTTTCATTCGGTTTAAATTTGAGGATGTTTTATTGTAAACCTAAATAAAATTAGTTGAGGAAGCAACCTAATTGGATCTCAAATAAGCCTGTTAAGAGCTCTGTTGTTTAAAAAAAAGGGAAAGGATTTTCAAACGTGAACTCCCGGTCTGGCGGGCTTCAAGACCTGATTCCTAGCAAAACTAAAAAAGCAACTTACTTTCGGCTACAATACTTGAGAATTTCCTATTCTATTTTATAACCAATATTACCATTAAGCCTGCTCGAAAGTCTTCTAACTATACTTGGAATAATTCACTGAAGTTTCTATTTATATTAAACGGACCAGAATGACTATAAACAAAACATCCTTGGTTAGTAAAAATGAAAAATCGCCCGAAGGCGATTTTTCTGCGAACTAAAACTAACATTAATTAAAACTCCAAATAAACCAATGAGAATGGTGTTGTGGTATTATGTACCTATTCTCCTATTGAAGACTGAAGGATTCCAACCCTAAAAATAATAAGGTGTTCGAATACCGATATTTCACATTTTTTAATTTAAAACCAAAAAGGGGGAAAGGAAGAATTCTGTAAGGTTTGAATTCTTATTGCATTAAGATAAAGTTAAAAGAAGCTTGTAAACTATAGTATGGGGGATATCCCCCAAAATTAAAATTTTGTTAAGATAATTATTTTGTAAAAAATAAAAAAGTGAATTTTTCCTTAAAGAATAAACTTAGATCTTACTCCTGAGTGAATCATCACTGAATATCCTGGAAAAAATTAGAAATGTATCTTTAGCTTTTTCTACAGCCAGGTTTTCTTCTTCAATGGAAAATTCCTTTGACTTAAGAGATTTACAAAGGGTTTTCCAACCATTCATATTTTGTCTTTTACCATTAAAAAAAGAATGTTCCTCAATGGCGGACAAAGCAGGACAATGGTCGAGTTCTCTGGCAATTAACATTCCTCCCATTCCAGAACCTTCTACTACATAGGCTGCCCCATATGCTTCCGCTTTATTTTTTACAGAATAATTATCATTATATATTTCATGCGAAGGAACCGTAATCCTTAAATTTTCCAAATCAATAAGGAGCTGGCCGGATTTTACAGGTTCAAAATTGGGAAGATGAGCTGCTATTTGATTCTCTGTAACAGCATAGGCCAAATAATTTTGAAGTAATAGTAATTTATATTCCTCCAGGCTAATTTCATGGGAGATGATCAGGCCTGCCAGGTTATCTTTTTCTATTTCGCGATGTAAAATCTCTGTTTCTTTTCTTAATCTATTTAGCATCATCATCAAATCTTAGATCATTCATATTTTTCCTTATTTTATTGATGTTCTGCTTTTGTTCTTCATTATCCATTTTTATATTGTCCAGGTAAGTATGGATTTGGTTAACTGCTATTTTGTTCCTTCTAATTTTATCTCGTAAATCCTCCCTGGAGTCCATGTTAAAAACAATTTTCTTAAGAATTGGCCGCAGTTTTTCATCCAGGGAATCCATATTCTTCTTTAAAACAAAACCTGTAGCCCCGGCAAGAATAGTATTGGCTGCCAATTCCTCATCCTCTACCGCTCCGGTAAGAAATATAAAGGGGATAGAACTATCTGTTGTCTGAGTGAGTTCCAAAACCTCCAGACCGTTACAGGTGGGAAGGTTGTAATCTGAGATCACCACATCCGGGACAAAGTTTATTAATTCCCTTTTACAGTCATCCAAATTATTTACAACCTTAATATGGGGAGTTTCAATAATTTTTTCAAGATGCCTTATGGTAAGCAAAACATCTGTTTCCACATCTTCAACAAGCAAAATTCTTAGAGGAATTGTAATCATAAATTAAAACTTTCATTTAAATAACCAACCTTATCGCATTCAATTAAATGTAAAATAAAAAGCAGAGCCCTCACCGGGAATACTTTCAACCCATAATTCCCCACCGTGTTTATCAATTACTTTCCGAGCAATTGCAAGGCCAATCCCGGTGCCGGGATAATCATTTCCCGCAAGGCGGGTAAAGACCTTAAATATTTTTTCTTTGAACTTGAGATCAAAACCTATTCCATTATCCTTCACAAAATATATGCTATTACCGGCCTTATCCAGATTGCACCCTATTTGGACTAATGGATTTTCCTTTTTTTCTGAATATTTAAGTGCATTACTTATTAGGTTTGAAAACAATTGATTTAAGAGTCTTTTGTTTCCAACCACCTCCGGCAACCCCTCTTCTATTTGAATATTTGTGCGGGGATAATCTTCCTTCAAATTATATGAAGACAGGATAGAAGTTATCAGGTTATTTATATTAACCGGGGTTTGAGGCACACTCTCCTCCCCCAATTTGGCAAACAGTAAAAGATCTTCAATTAGAGAATCCATTTCTGTTGCAGACCGCAATATTATATTCAAAGCCTTAACTCCATCCTCGTCCAGACTCCCTTCAGCATCCTCTTTAAGTATCTTTGCAAAACCACGGATACCTCTTAAAGGTGCCCGTAAGTCATGAGAAACGCTATAACTAAATGCTTCCAATTCTCTATTTACAAAGTTCAGTTTTTCATTTAAGGATTTGATCTCTTCCTGTTGCTGCTCCAAAATTACATATGTAAGACTTTCCCTGAAGGCAATGGCCGCATCCAACTCATAATCCTGCCATGGTAAAGCGATCCCCGAAACCTTTTCTGTCCATTTTTCAAAAGATTTTCTGGGACTTAAAACCACCATCCCATCTTTAATGGTTTCCTTTTTTTGAGGTTTTCCTCCCCAATCGACGGTTTGAGCCGTTTCTTCCCTAAACCAAATAATGTAATTATCCTTCTCGTCTCCTAGCTTAACAGATAGAACACCTGAAGCTTTATCCTTATACTTCGCAGCTTCAGGATATAATTTTTCAAGACTCCTTGTATGGAAAAGTTTCTCCTCACGGGAAATAAAAGAACTAACCAGGTTTTCCACTTCTTCCTTTGAGGGAGTTTTTCCTATTAAACTTAATTCCCCTTTATAAAACAACGCAGCGCCGGAGGAGCCAACTATATCTGGTAAAGCCGGTTTACCAGAGGCAAGAGCATTCCCTATATTAACTGCACCACGTAATCTGTTTATAATAAGCTCACGGATAGCTTTAGCCTCCCCGGATCTTTTCTTAAAAATATTGGAGGTTACCATTGCCAGCCTGTTTGTTAGAACCTGGGTTAGCAGTTTTACAGATTGTCTTTGGTGATAGTTTACAAATTTTGGAGTGTAATGATGGCAGGCCAATAACCCCCATAATTTTCCATTAAGTACAATGGCGGCAGTAAGGGAGGCTCCCACTTTCATGTTCTGTAAATACTGGATATGTATTGGAGACACTCCCCGAAGCTCAGACCTGGAAAGATCCAGAGGTTTGTTGTCTACCGGCGAATATTCGGGGTGAATTGGTGCCGGGGTATAATTTACATCCTGTATAATACGTACCCCTTGCTTTAAAAAAAGGTCCCGGGATGGTTTTGGAATATCTGACGCCGGATAATGTAGACCCAGCCAACTTTCCAAATGATCATCCTTTTCCTCTGCTAACACTTCCCCATTCCATTCTTCATCAAATTGATAAAGCATTACCCTATCATACGCATAAAGATATTTTACCAGGCCTACTGCCCTTTTTCCAATTTCTTCTGATGTTTCTGCCGCGTTTAATTCATTCAGAATTTTGCTCAGTTGTTCCTGGAATTGTACAGGATTTAAATTATCCCCAGCCGGTTCTATGTCCAATAACAGGCTGTTATTAGAGTTGTGAGCAATTACAAGAAAAGTAGTATTATTAATTTTTACTTCAGGTAAAAGTATTTTTTCTTCACCTTCAATTGCAAGGGCGCGTAAAATATCTTCAGGTAATAGCACTGAGATATGTTTACCTATTAGTTCCCCTGCTTCCTGACCCAGTATTTTATATGAATTAGCGCTACACTGGGTAATTTCCAGTGTCGTTTTATTACAGGCCAGGATCACGCCATGGGCTTGAGACACCCCTATTATATGTATAGGTTCTCTATCGCAATTAGTTAAATTTACTTTATCCGGATAAATTCCCGGGCTTTTACTCATTCTTCAGTTTTAATTTTAAAATAAAATGTACTCCCCACTCCCGGCTGGGAATCTACCCAAATATTTCCTTCGTGGAGCAATACGATCTTTTCAGCATGAGCCAGGCCTACTCCTGTTCCTTCAAAATTCTGTTTTGTATGGGCACGATTAAAGATAGTAAAGATATTCTTTTGATCTTCTTCTGTAATTCCAATCCCGTTGTCCATTATTGAAAAAACCCAGTAATCTCCTTCCGGGAAAGCCGAGATTCTAATTTCAGGATCCCTATCTTCTGCCTTATATTTTAAGGCATTGCTTATAAGGTTCTGGAATAACAATCTAAGTTCTACCTCATATGCCATTATCTTAGGCAAAGTTCCCACGTGTATCTTAGCATGAGTGTCCTTGATCCTTTTACCCAGATCATATTTTACAACCTCAACCAGTTCCTTAGTATTTACGAGGGTACGCTCAGAATTCTGTCCAATCCTGGAATGGTCCAGTAAAGCCTTTATTTGGTTAGAAAGCCTGTCTGACGCTTTATCTATATATGAAATATAGTCTCTTGCCTTTCCGTCCAGTTTTTCGCCATATATCTTGCCTAAGATATCACTTCCAAATTTAATGGTAGAAAGTGGTTCCTGAAGGTCATGAGAACAAATGGAAACAAACTGTTCCAGATCCTTGTTGGCTCTTTCCAGCGCCACCTTTTTCCGTTTTAATCGCTCCTGGGCTTCCTTGAGTTCAGAAATATCTACACAGGTATAGCGGTAATTAATAACCTTATCATCCTCATCGAGTTCTAGGGTAGAATTTAGAATAACAGGAAGTTTTTCACCTGTTTTGGTGATCATTTCCTGTTCAACATTATTTAGTTCGCCTTTTTCAAGAAAGATTTTGTTCAGTCGTACTGCTTTTAATTGGGCTTCGTCCTCATAAAGCTCATAAATTGGCCTCCCCAACAACTCGTCTTTGGAGGTATAACCTAATTTTTCTACTGCTTTTTCATTTACTTCTTTAATGATCGAAGTGTTTGGATCTACAGTAAAATGCATCACCGGATCTTTTTCATAGAAGTTTTTAAATCTTTTCTCACTTGCAATGAGCCTGTCCTGCGCTTTATGTAAGGTTTCAACATCTACAAAGGTGATCACTATACCTTCAATATTTTGATCTGAATTAATAAAAGGTGATATACGCTGTAAATAATGCCGGCCTTCTTTTGAAATGATATGCCTTTCCAGCTTTTTCCCGGTTTCTATAACTTTTTTACATCTGTCTACCAGGCCTCTTCTCCCCCTGTTGGTTCCAAAATTTGTAGTGAAGTTATCAATTGGCCTTCCAATATCTGAAGAGATTAGACTAAAGTGTTTTTTAATAGCCGGTGTAAACTTTCTTATCCTAAGTGAACTGTCAAGGAAAATAGTACCAATATCTATACTTTCCAGGAGATTGTTCATATCTGCATTCAAGGCAGCGAGGTCATCCATCTTCTGAACGTTCTCTGCATTCACAGTATTTATTTCCTCATTTACACTTTGCAGCTCCTCGTTGGTACTTTGCAGTTCTTCATTACTGGCAAGCAACTCTTCATTGGCGGCCTGCAGTTCTTCATTACTGGTTTCTATTTCTTCGAGAGAGGTTTGCAGCTCTTCCTTGGTTTTCTTTAGTTCCTCCTCAAGTTCCTGAATATATATTTTCGTACGACTTGTTAAGGTTACCTTTTCTACCTGAACGGCATCTTTTACCTTAACTTCTTTTTCTACAAAAGTGATCGCATATGTAACCTCATTATCCAGGTTATGTTGACGAAAGGGTTTCACAAGTATATCCAGACCTTTTTCCTCTCCATTTTTTTCAAAAACAGCTCCTTCATAAAATGCAGGTTTATCATCCTTCTCAGCTGTTTTTACTACAGCCTGAACCACATGCTTTACATCGGGCTCAAGCATTTCTAATAAATTCGTAGAGAATCCACTTACCGGTAAACTGGCGTATTTTCTAAATTCACCAACGGCCTGAAGGATATTAAAATCTGAATCTATATAAATACTTGCCGCACCAAATTGTTCCAGTACGGTATCGCTTAATTCTAAAGTGAATTTTTGTTTCTTATTGGATTGCGAAACCGGAATTTCCCTTTGTCTATGGGCAGGAATATTTTCCATTAAACGGTTAGGAGAGGAATGAAGGGTTTCTGTATTCAACCTTCTGCGAGGATTTACGTTCCTGTATATTTTCCATTTCCTGCTAATGTCCTGAAAATATTCCCTGTGTGTTTGCACACTCTCACTTGTGCCTAAAACCAGAACCCCATTCTCGCGTAAACCATAATGCAATACGTTTAAAGCTTTCTTTTGAATGGATGGCTGAAAATATATTAAAAGATTTCGGCAAAAAACCATATCCATGTTGCTGAAGGGCGGGTTCTTTATAATGTTATGCTTAGAGAAAATTACCATTCTTCTTATCTTCTCCGCTACCTGATAACCTTCTGTTTTACTGAGGAAATACTTCTGTAATAAATGAGGAGCAACATCTGCCACAATACTTTCAGAATAAATACCCTGGCTCCCAATATTTAGATGTTTCTGGGAAATATCTGTCGCGAATATCTTTACCTCTATCTTTTTCTTTTGGCGCTCAATCTCTTCATTGAGAAACATGGCCAGGGAGTAGGCTTCTTCTCCCGTACTACATCCTACATCCCATATCTTTAAAACTTCATCTTCCTCTTTGGCACTTATAATTTCCGGAATAACAGTTTCCCTGAGAATATCCCAAACTTCTGAATCGCGGAAAAATTTCGTAACTCCTATTAGAAATTCCCTTGATAAAATAGGAACCTCCTCTTCATTATTTTTCAAAAAATGGAAATACTCATCAAGGGAAGTACACTTGCAAACATTCACACGCCTTGCAATTCTCCTGGCCAGGGTAGAATGTTTATACTCCCTAAAATCCAGTCCGGATTTTTCGTTGATAAGATGCAGTATCTTGGATAGGGTATTCTCATCATAATCTATATTACCTTCAGTAAAATGAAGTACTACAGGAGCGCTTATGAAGTTCATGAGTTCCTCTCCCATTTCTTCAACATCGAGAATATAATCCACAAGCCCGGTTTGAATAGCACTTTTTGGCATTCCGTCAAATTTTGCCTGGTCCGGATCCTGTACCATAACCATCCCGTCATGCTCCTTTATTGCTCGTATTCCCCGGGTGCCATCGCTTCCGGTTCCGGTAAGGATTACTGCTATTGCCTGCTCTTTTTTATACTCTGCCAGCGACTTGAGAAACATATCTATTGGCAAATTGAGTTTTTGGTCCTTAGGTTTATCAAGCAGGTGTAACATCCCGTTTTCTATCACGAGGTTACTCACGGGAGGGATCAAATAGATACGCCCAGGCAGGATCTCCATATTATCCCTGATCTCCTCAATTTTAAGATTTGTAGATTTTGCCAGTAGTTCTCCCATCATACTTTTATAATCCGGGGAAAGGTGCTGTATTACTACATATGAATTTTTATCGTCTTCTGCCAGGTTT
This sequence comes from Gillisia sp., assembly GCA_035461025.1. GTDB lineage: Bacteria > Bacteroidota > Bacteroidia > Flavobacteriales > Flavobacteriaceae > Gillisia. The sequence goes on from DATHWA010000268.1 coordinate 11,133, forward strand.
TTGAAAAACACTTTTAAAGCCTCCAGACCTCCCGCACTTGCCCCCACGGCAATTAACCTGCTGGTTGCAATTTTGGTGTCAGAATTTTCAGTAGATAAGGGAAAATGATTCTTTGTCATTATAAAATAGCGGTAAGAAGCTTAAAGCTTATAACAAATAATAATATTTCTAAAAATGTAAAAATAATAAAATTAGGTATAGCCCTTAGATAGCCTTTAAGTGTATTTTAACAGATTTGGCACTAGTTTTGCCACGAATCCTTAATATATGATATAATGTAGTTATCGTATCTTTAGGCCGTTCTACAGAACGAAAATTAGGAAAAAATCAAAACATTTATACATGAAGACAAAATTTCCCAATATTAAAAACACCTCGCTCTGCCTCATTACAGGACTGGTTTTAACTGCCATTCCTTATAATGACCTCCGGGCACAGCAAACACCTCAAACAAAAAAAGAAATGAATAATAATGAGCAGCAGGACAACATTTTGTTGAAGGAATTCCAGGGACCTTATGATGGGGTTCCGGCCTTTGACAAAATGGATCTCGCCAACCTTAAACCTGCTATTGAAAAAGGGATGGCCCTCCATCTTGAGGAGATAAAAAAAATAGCAAATAATACAGAAGCTCCAACTTTTGAAAATACAATAGAGGCAATGGAAAGGGCAGGAAAACCTCTTAGCAGGGCCTTTACATATTATGGTATCTGGAGCAGCAATATCTCTTCCCCGGAATTTAGAGAGATCCAGGGGGAACTCGCTCCCAAGATCTCTGAATACTCCTCAAAGATCTCCCAGAATAAAAAATTATTTGAACGCATAAAAGCGGTGTACGATAACTCTCAAGATGAACCACTGGCAGAAGACCAACAAAGGGTTGTGGATCTTACCTATGAGAATTTTGCACTGGACGGGGCCAATCTGGATGAAAAATCCAAGGAACGTTATGCCGAAATAAATAAGGAACTTTCTCAATTGTACACGACTTTTTCAAATAATGTTTTGGCAGATGAAGAGAATTATGTGGTCTTTTTAACCGAAGATCAATTGGGAGGGCTTCCGGAATCCTTTGTGAAAGCCAGTGCCAAAGCAGCTGCAGATCGTGGGGAGGATGGAAAATATGCCATCACCAATACGCGCTCCTCTATGGATCCTTTCCTTACATATTCTACAGAAAGAGAGCTACGTGAGAAAGTATGGAACAACTACTATTCCCGCGGAGATAATGAGGATGAATTTGACAATAATGAACTCATTAAAAAAATCCTGAAACTTCGTAACGAACGGGTGGGTTTAATGGGATATAATAATTATGCTGAATGGAGACTGCAAAACAGGATGGCAAAGAATCCTGAAAATGCAATGGAATTAATGGAAGCAGTGTGGCCCGCAGCCCTTGCAAGAGTTGAAGAAGAAGTGGCAGATATGCAGGCACTTGCAGATGCTGAAGGTGCCAATATAAAAATAAAGCCCTGGGATTATCGATTTTATGCTGAAAAAGTGAGAAAGGATAAATACGATCTTGATAGCGATGAAGTGAAGCAATACTTGCAACTGGATAATTTAACCGAAGCATTATTCTTCACGGCCGGAGAGATCTTTAATTACGACTTTACCCCGGTGCCGGATGGTAGTGTACCGGTATTTCACGAAGAAGTAAAGGTTTGGGAAGTAACAGACAGGCTAAACGGAGAACACGTTGGACTATGGTATCTTGACCCCTATGCGAGGAAAGGAAAACGTAGCGGAGCCTGGGCGACTACTTACAGAAGCCACACCACATTTGATGGGAAGGAGACAGTATTGGCATCCAATAATTCAAATTTTGTAAAACCTGCTCCGGGAGAACCGGCTTTGATATCCTGGGACGATGCGACCACATTTTTCCACGAGTTTGGACATGCATTGCATTTCTTTGCCTCCAATGTGAAATATCCAACTTTAAACAGCGGAGTACGGGATTACACAGAATTCCAATCTCAGCTGCTTGAAAGATGGTTGTCTACAGATAGGGTGATAAATAAATTCCTTTTACACCACGAAACCGGGGAGCCAATCCCGGCAGAGCTGGTTGCAAAGATCAAAAATGCATCTACGTTTAACCAGGGTTTTGCAACTACAGAGTTTTTAGCTTCTGCTTTGATGGATATGAAGTACCATACTACAGACCCTGAGGATATAGATCCGCGCACTTTTGAAAAAGAAACTTTGGCAGAGCTCAACATGCCGGAAGAGATCGTTATGAGACACAGGTCTCCTCATTTTGGACACGTATTCTCCGGGGAAGGTTATGCTACCGGTTATTATGGATACCTGTGGGCAGATGTCTTAACATCTGATGCGGCTGAGGCATTTGCTGAATCACCGGGTGGTTTTTATGACCAGAATGTTGCTGCAAAGCTGGTAAAATACCTTTTTGCACCAAGAAATGCGATGGACCCGGCAGATGCTTACAGAGAATTTAGAGGCAGAGATGCAAAGATCGATGCATTGATGCGTGACAGAGGATTCCCTGTGCCGCAGGACCAACCGGAAAATTAAATCCTGATTTAAACAATTATAAAAGGGCTGTTAATGAAAAATTAGCAGCCTTTTTTCATGCTATCCTTCCTGAATTTTGTTTCAATATTGAACAGCACCTAAAGTGTTTGTTTTTTGTATAGAGGTAAATACCACTAATTTTTCTATATAACACAATCTCAAATATTTAGAGTCTGCGAAATACATATTTAAAAACTCATATGATTTCATCTAAAAGAAAGCCTTCGCATATATGAATTGATATATACAAACAGAAGATGGTTATACTTACTTCCAATTCTAAGGCGACAGGTTTCGCTTTATTTTAACACAGCATGCCCCTGTAAGTGGCTATCTTTGAACATAAACACCCGGGAGTTGAAAAATTTTTTACGAAAATTTCTTAAAGTCTTATTATGGATCGTTGTGAGTATAATTACTTTAATTCTACTCGTGTTGCTTCTTATTCAAATTCCGGCGGTTCAAAATTTCATAAAAGATGAAGCTGTTGCATTCCTTGAGAATAAAATAGAAACCCCCGTAACCGTGGACAGGCTTGAAATAGGATTTCCTAAAAAGATCATCCTGGAGGGTTTTTACTTTGAGGATCAGGCAGGGGATACTTTAGCAGCCGGAGAAAGACTTGCCGTAAATATTAACTTCTATAAACTTATAAGCAGTACTGTAGATATTGGCTCCATAGAACTGGAGGGCGCAGTTGCGAATATTTCAAGGAACAGGGATTCCGTTTTCAACTTTGACTATATAGCCGAAGCTTTTGCCACAGACCAGCCCCAGGATACCACAGCAGCAATGGAGATCTCCATTGGAACAATAGATTTAGATCGCATTCGCTTCACTTTCAATGATGCCATTTCTAAAAGTGATATGGACGTAAACCTGCACCACCTGGATACCCGGATAGGAACCTTTGATCCGGATAATATGACCTATGAAATTCCGGATATTAATGTAGATGGGCTTGTGCTGCGTATGGAACAGGGAGCTGTGGAAAGCTCATCCACCCCGGCAACGGTTGAGGAACCCGCAGAAGAATCACCACCACTCAATTTGGGGTTGGGAAATATCTCTCTGGCCAATATAGACATAAGCTTCAATAGTGAAGAAGCTAATATAGAAAGTGCCTTTACCCTGGAACAACTTAAAGCAGAAATTGAGGAATTGCAAATGCAGGAGGAACTTGCCTCGATTTCCAACCTTGAGATCACAGGTTTAAGAGGTAACTTAATAATGGCAGGTTCTACGGCCGAAACTGCAGAGGCAAATCCCGCAAGAGATACTACCTCCACCCAGGCTTCTAATAACTGGAGGGTAAAGTTGGAAAGTATGCAATTCCAGGACCTGGCATTTAGGTTCAAAGATGAAAATGCCCCAATACAGGATGAAGGCATTAATTTTATGGACATGGATCTCACCGGGTTGAATATGGATGCCGAGAGGTTTTATTACAGCCAGGATTCTATTTCCGGGAGGATCAACTCCTTCACTTTGAGAGACCATAGCGGCCTGCATATTCAACAATTCGAAACAGATTTTGCCTATGCCGGCACTGCTGCTTATTTACAGGATCTTTACCTGGAAACCCCTCATACCCTTCTTCGTGACAAAATTGTACTTGAGTATCCATCCCTGGAAAGTCTGGAAGAAGATATTGGAAATGCTCTGGTTGATGCTAGGCTGGATAACAGCAGAATTGGCTTCCAGGACATCCTCCTTTTTGCTCCAGATTTGAGAAACACCAATCCTTTCCTTAGCAACCCCAACGCTGTGTTGCGAATTAACGGAGAGGTCTCAGGGCGGGTTGCTGATTTGAATATCAATAATTTTGAAGCTTCAGGAATTGGGAATACTGAAATAGCCATTAGCGGCGGGATAACCGGTCTTCCTGATGCTGAAAATGCTGCTTATAACCTCAACATTCGAACTTTCAGAACTACCGCAGGAGATATAAAGCAATTTGTACCGGAAGGAACTATACCTGATAGTATTCAGTTGCCGGAAACCTTCAGCATCACAGGAAATTTTAGAGGTACAGCTGAAAATTTTGATAC
>DATHWA010000269.1:0-3783 GCA_035461025.1 Gillisia sp.
AAGATCTACCGCAGAAGCATCTTCCATTGTTCTGAAAAAATCTTCCGGAGTGGGATGTTTGAACATCCATCGCTGGGAGTATGTCTTAAAGGCGTGATCAAAAAGCTCGTGGCCCATTACGGTTTCTCTCAAAATATTTAACGCTGTAGCCGGCTTACCATATGCGTTATTACCCAGTTGGTAAACATTTTCAGGGTTGCTCATAATAGGAGAAATAAACCTTTGGTCACCTTTCATATAAGGAACAATATTGGCCGGAATCCCTCTTCTTGAAGGATAAACATCATTTGGCGCAATGGCTTCCGGGTATTCTTTACCAAACTGCTGCTCAGCTAGATATTGTAAAAATGTATTTAAACCTTCATCCATCCAGCCCCACTGGCGCTCATCGCTATTTACGATCATGGGAAAAAAGTTATGTCCAATCTCGTGAATAATAACGCTTATCATTCCATATTTTACCCTGTCACTATAATTTCCATCCTCATCCGGGCGGCCATAATTCCAGCATATCATAGGATACTCCATCCCCTGATTCTTTGCGTGAACAGAGATTGCTTTGTGATAAGGATATTGGAAAGTATGATCTGAAAAACTTTTTAAGGTACTTGCAACCGCAATTGTTGAATATTCTTCCCAAAGTGGATTTCCTTCTTTAGGATACATTGAGATAGCCATAACTTCCTTGCCCATTACATCTGTATTCATCATATCCACAACGAATTTTCTGGAAGTAGAAAACGCAAAATCCCTTACCATCTCTGCTTTTAATTTCCAGGTCTTCTTCTTTTCAGAAAATCCCTTTTCAGCTTCTTCTGCTTCCTCCTGGGAAACAATAATAACGGGTTTATCAAAGGATTTCTTAGCCTGCTCATATCTTCTCATCATCTCACGGCTATAAACATCCTTTCGGTTAGTTATTACCCCGGTTCCATCAAGAATATGATCTGCAGGAACTGTGATATTTACTTCATAATTTCCAAAAGGCAAAGCGAACTCTCCATTTCCCCAGAACTGCATATTTTGCCAACCTTCTACATCGTTATAAACCGCCATACGTGGAAAGAACTGGGCTATTACGTATACATTGTTTCCATCTTCAGGAAAGTGCTCGTATCCGGATCTTGCTCTATCTGTAACATGGTTGTTCACCTGGTACCACCATTTAATACTAAAGGAGTAGCTTTCACCAGATTTTAAGGGTTGGGGAAGGTCTATCCGCATCATGGTCCAATTGATAGTATATGGCAGCGCCTTACCATCTTTAGTTACCTCCTCTATTTTAAATCCACCATCAAAAGGTTCTTCCATAAACTGATTTACGAATCCGCCAGTCTGGGCAACCGGTGCAATCCCGTTTCCATCCTTTTGCAAAGCGGGAGAATCTTTAGTACGTATATTTTGGTCCAGTTGTACCCAAAGATATTCGAGGTCATCCGGGGAATTATTGTGATAGGTAATTGTCTCAACACCACTTAGGATCTGGGTTTTATCATCCAGTTCAATATCCATTTTATAATCTGCGTGATTTTGATAATAAGCTGCTCCCGGGGCTCCGGATGCGGTGCGGTATTGATTTGGGGTAGAAAAAAGGTCATATAATTGCCTGAATTTATTTTCATTAAAATGGCCTTTTTGGCTTACCTCTTCGTTTTCCTGCTCTGTCTCCTGTGCAAAGGTTCCTGCAGAGAAGATAAAAAAACAGGCTAAAATCCCCAGTTGAAATCTTTTCATTTGTGTGATAATTATTATTAAACGTCTAAAATAGCTATTTATAGCCAGTAGTTGCTACTAACCTAAAAATTTAAAGTGTTTTCTTCCCTGCCTGTAACAAGGACCATGCTTTTGGTCTTCCCCTTCACCTTTACATGTACAAGGTTTTTTTGCTCCTCAAACATATCCATAAGTACAGTATTTTTAACCAGAACATTTCTCACATTCTTTACCTTGGGTACCTCTAAATAAAAAACCAACATGTCATTTTCATATTCTTTTCCCAGGTAGTTTATACCTGTTGTTTTCCCGTTAACTTCAATATGCATTTTCTGTTCAAGGTATTTCTTTATAAATTCCTCTGCACCGGCTGTTTCGGTCTGTGGATCCAGGGTGAGGTCCCGGCCATACCTAAGGTTGAGGACATTTTCAAAATCATCAATAAAAACCCGGGAGATGACCTGTAAGCTTTCTGCCTTTTCGTTATGTTCAATTTCTGTGACACTTACGTAAAACTTATGGGCAGATTTGAAGGAGCTAAAGCCCACAAAAGAAAGTAAAAGAATAAAAAAAGTCTTTTTCATATAAAGAACCTATAGCAAATAATATTCCGAAGAAGAATGCAATTTACCTGAATCGCAATAATAATGAATTTGGCTTAAGAAAACCCTTAAATGCCTTCCAATTTTACTCACACAACACATTTGAACAACTATCATATTTTATTCAAATATATTTACCTTTTAATTCCCCATTTGTTGACCAGTGCACAATAAGAATGCTTTATAAGCATGTGATAAGAAAGAACATATCATTGCATTCTCCCGTGATTAATCAATAAGACCTCATCTATTATCCACCCGCTCGCCGGACTTTATATAGAAAACTGTGAGATATTAGCAGCTCCGTGAGTGGCAGGGATTTGGAGGAAAGTAAAAGCTGTGGATCATTAACCTCCTCATTCAGATAAACAATAAAATCCATTATTTCCTCTTCTTCAATTCCCAATGTGGTTTTAAAAAAATCTGAATTAAATTGGTCCCTGATATTCTTTGAAATTACCTCATAATTATTGTTTTCATCAAGCGTATTTTTCTTTCTAAAGAGATCTCCGATAAGGTCCAGGCTAATTTTAAGGTCAAAAATTTCTTTACCATCACTAATTCGGTTTTGTTCAAAGGCCAAATTATCCGGATAGAGAGAGGAAGAAGGAATATCTGTATAAAATTTAGTTTTGTTTATTTCTTTTGCGCTTAATCTGGGAGATTTGAGTGCGAAAGTTTCCAAAATTCCAATATCTGCACGTAGATTTCCGGAGAGCGATATATTACTAATGTTTACATCATCCAGTATAATATTTACCTCCCTTAATTTTACTTCTATAAATTTTTTCTGAAAAATGGATTCATCAATTACAACCTCTTCTTTTTCATATTGAACAGATGTAAACCAAAGGGTGTCATTTTTATTAATCCGTATCTCAAAACTCCCCGAAGCAGAGTTTAGTGTTCCTGTTTGTTTCGTAATATTAATTACATGAACGGAACCTTCCGTTAGGGAATCGGCCTCTATAGTTCCTTTTAACACCTCCTGTGCCTGGATAGAAGAGGTGTACATAATTAAAAGGAAGAAAAAGAGATTCCTAAAATACTTTTCCTTCATTGGAAAAATAGTAATCTTTAACCTATTTATAACCACGTAAAGATTTGTAGTTAGCACTTTCCTCAAAAAGAAATTCTATTAAGGTAAATTGATTTTCTTTTTTTAGCATTTCGCGGGTGAGGCCTGTATCATCGAGATGGAAAATAAAATCTCCTAAATTTTCCTCTTTTATCCCAAGGGATTTAATAAAAAAAGAATCTCCCATGATTTCTCTTACCTGTTGGGATAAAAGTTTATTAATCACACGAACCGACTGCGAGGGCTGCTGTTTTTTAATTCCTAACAGCCCTCCAATAAGAGTAGCCGTGGCAAGTTGATCTACGCTGGTAGCACCCGGGTGACTCATTACCTGGTTTTGTTGAAATGCGATATTGTCCGGGGCGGCCTGTGGATCATTGATATCTGCTT
>DATHWA010000270.1:0-5296 GCA_035461025.1 Gillisia sp.
CGAGGGGATATAATTTTATATGATGAATTATCTCATGCCTCCATCAGGGACGGGATTGCCCTCAGTAATGCCGGGGCATATAAATTCCCCCACAATGATATTGGATACTTAGGTAAATTGATCAAAAAACATAGGGAAGCATCTTCTACGGCAGAGATATTTATTGTTACTGAATCTGTTTTTTCAATGGATGGAGATATGCCGGACCTTGAGAGTATCGAAGAGGTTGCCTCTGCTTTTAATTGCAAATTAATTGTGGATGAGGCCCATGCAACAGGTGTAATAGGGAAGTATGGTAAGGGATTGGTTCATAAGCTTAATTTGCAGGACAGGGTATTCGCCCGGATCTTTACGTTTGGAAAGGCACTGGGCGCTCATGGAGCAGCAGTGCTGGGAGGCAATGCCCTTAAAGAATTTCTTATAAATTTTTCCCGCAGTTTCATTTACACCACAGGCCTTCCCCCGCACTCTGTAGCTACCCTCATTGCCGTATACAAGGCACTACCGGGTAATAAGATTGTTGAAGTCCTGGAAGGGAATATAAGTTACTTCAGGCAGGAAGTAGATAGAAATGGTTTAGGGGGAGTATTCCTGGAAAGCAGTACTCCAATCCAGAGTTGTATTATCCCCGGGAACGATAAAGTGAAGCAAATTGCAGCAAATTTTCAGGAAGCAGGTTTCGAGGTGAAGCCAATCCTTTCACCCACTGTGCCACTGGGTAGAGAGAGGTTAAGGTTTTGTCTCCATAGCTTTAATTCTCACTCAGAAATTAAACAGGTCTTGGAGCTATTGGCTACCTTTATAAAATAACTGGCTTTCCTATTCATACGGGAAAACTATTTTCAGGATGAAAGAAACATTTTCAAAAATAGCGGTTTTTCAATACTCCTCAGAGGCTCAAATCGTAAAGTCCCGGTTGGAGGCTGAAGGGTTGGAAGTGTTTTTATTTGATCAATTTACTGTAGATACAGATCCTTTGGTAAGTAATGCAATTGGAGGGATCAAATTAAAAGTATGGGCAGAAGATGAGGAAAAAGCCTTGTCTATTCTTGATACCATAAGTGAATATTCATTAGATGATCACGGTCAGGAAATGACCTGTCCTATATGTGGCAGCAATAAAGTAGAATTAATAACCAGCATAAGGGATATAAGATCTTTCTTTGCTTTCCTGTTTTCTTTGTTAACCACAGCCCTTCCCATTCACGCAAAACACGAATACCATTGCGACAACTGCAAACAAAAATTTAATTTTGACTAAGAACACTTACTTTATTACCGGAATTGGGACAGATGTTGGTAAGACCATCGCCGCAGCAATTGTTTCCGAAGCTCTTGAAGCCGATTATTGGAAACCTTTACAGGCCGGTGACCTGGAAAATTCCGATACGCATAGAGTTCAGAACCTTATTTCCAATGAGAAAACGGTATTCCATAATAATGCCTATGCTTTGAATACTCCTATGAGTCCTCATGCAGCTGCGAAAATAGACGGGGTAGAAATTGAAATTAAAAAAATTATACGGCCTGAGACCAAAAATCACCTGGTAATAGAAGGTGCAGGCGGCCTCCTGGTTCCCTTAAATGACCGGGAAACCATTCTGGATCTTATAGATCCTAAGGACAAAATTATTGTTATCTCCCGGCATTACCTTGGAAGTATTAACCATACGCTTCTCACCCTGGAAATGATTAAATCCCGCGGTCTCAATTGCTTCGGAATTATTTTTAACGGCGAGAAAACCCCCTCTTCCGAAGATGTGATCCTTAAAATGAGCGGGGCACGTTTTCTTGGTAGAATAGATCCGGAACCGTATTTCGATAAAAATGTGATCAAAGAATATGCTGAAGAATTTCGGGAAAATTTGAAATGATCTGAAATTTACCCAATCAAAATACCACAGGCTCTTTTGATAATTGAACTTCAGAAGAAAAATTAAAAAAATGCAGAAAGAAAATACTTTAAAAGATAACTCACTTTCAAGTCGTGATAAAGAACACCTCTGGCATCCACTTACCCAACATAAATTGTCGCCCGCAATGTTGGCAATAGTAAAGGCTAAGGGCGCAATTTTATACGATGAAAATGGGAAGGAATATATAGATGGGATCGCATCCTGGTATACTTCTATGTACGGACATTGCAATCCTTTTATTACTGAAAGGATCACACAACAAATGCAGCAACTGGACCACGTGATCTTCAGCGGATTCACCCATGAACCTGCTGTGAAATTATCTGAAGCATTAATAAAGATCCTACCCGGCAATCAACAAAAATTATTCTTCAGTGATAATGGCTCAACGGCTACAGAGGTGGGTATTAAGATGGCCTTGCAATATCATTATAACAAGGGGAATAACAGAAAGGTGATGCTGGCTTTTGAAGAAGGTTTTCACGGGGACACCTTTGGGGCGATGTCTGTTTCAGGATTATCGGTTTACAACGGCGCTTTTGAAGAACACTTTATAGAGGTCGTGAGAATTCCTGTTCCAACTGGAAAGAATAATAATGAGGTGATGACCGCTCTCAAGGATAAAATTTCAAATCATAATATCGCAGGATTTATATATGAGCCGTTGGTACAGGGAGCAGCTGCTATGAAAATGCACGATGCTACCGGGCTGGATGCGATCCTGAAGCTCTGCAAGGAGAATAATATTATTTGTATTGCAGATGAGGTGATGACCGGGTTTGGAAAAACCGGAAAGAATTTCGCTTCAGAATATATCCCCACTCAGCCGGATATCATTTGCCTGTCCAAAGCACTAACCGCCGGGGTGCTTCCAATGGCAGTAACTTCCTGTACCCGGGAGGTGTACAATGCATTTTATTCAGAAGAAATTGCAAAGGGTTTCTTTCATGGACATACTTATACTGCAAATCCGCTGGCCTGTACTGCAGCCCTTGCGGGAATTGAGCTCCTAGGTTCAGAAGAAATACAGCAAGATATTCAAAGGGTTATAAAACAGCAGGCAAATTTTATTAATAAGCTCCAGGAACACCCAAAAGTAAAAAATTTGAGGCAGCTGGGGATAATTCTTGCTTTTGAATTGGATGTGGAAATGGAGCGTTATGGAAATATGAGGGACAGGCTATTTAAATTTTTTATGGAAAAGGGGGTGTTTCTACGCCCGCTTGGAAATACAATTTATATCCTGCCCCCCTTTGTGATCAGTGAAGAAGAATTGACGAAAATTCATTCTACCATCGAAGATGTCCTTGAGAAATTTTAAATGTTAGAAGTATTATAAATCTCTTTTTTCAAGGGAATATTTAGCTAATTTAGGTAGAAAATTCACCTAAATATGATGCATCCGGATACTGAAGTACAGTTTATTAGCGAAGAGATTGGATATGGCGTGGTAGCCAAAAAGTTTATCCCTCGAGGTACTATTACCTGGGTGCAGGATGAACTCGATCAAATATATACCCCAGAACAGGTTGAGAAAATGAAGGATGTCTCCAAACAAATGATAGATAAGTATACCTTCAGGAACAATAAAGGGAATTTCGTGCTCTGCTGGGATATCTCAAAATATGTGAACCACAGTTTTAGATCGAATTGTCTTTCTACTGCCTATGATTTTGAGATCGCGGTTAGGGATATACATCCGGGGGAAGAACTCACAGATGATTATGGTTACCTTAATGTTACAGATGCCTTTCCCGCAAAAAATGAAGGCACCTCCAGAAAGGTTGTTTACCCGGATGATCTTCTTAACTATCACGAGCAGTGGGACAGGACCTTACAGGAAACAATGCCCTTTCTTTCCGGAGTAGAACAACCTTTAATGTCCCTTGTTAGTAATAAAATTCAGCAGGAAATAAAAATGGTGCTTAATGGTGAAAAACAAATGGAATCTATTCTAAATGTTTATTATCAGGAGCAAACAAACCATCAGCCGTAAAATTATTTCAATTGCGGAGTAAAAGTGATTTTTACATTACTATTACGTAAGGTTAGCCACTAATGCACGAATGTTTTTGGAAAAGGAATCGTGAAGGTTGTTTATTTTCACACGTGTTAATGCAAAGGTTTATTTAAAGAAAATTATTAGTGCATCCGTGGCTAATATTATACTGAAATAAATAATCAAATTTTAAGACTTGTTTCTTAGCATTCCTCAACTTAGCCCTTATTTTTGCTGAAAATTCAAATTTGAATAACCCGGTTTATATAAATTCCATTTCAACTATTTCCCCCCTTGGAGAGGACAGTAGGGAGATATGGAATAGCTACAGGTCTCCTCAACATCATATCACAAAAGCCAATTTTAACGGAAAAGAAGAATTTGCCGCTTTCCTTCCGGAAAGGCTGAAGGAGAAGATCGAAAATTTGAGACAGGAAACCGAATTGAAAAATGTAGACAAAACGGTACTTCTAGCTGTTTACGCCTCCCGAAAATTATCCAGGGAAGCCGGCTGGCGAAAAAATGAAAACATTGGAATTAATATTGGTAGTTCCAGAGGGGCAACCGGTTTATTTGAAAAATACCACAGCTCCTTTCTGCAAACCGGAAAGGCCGAAGTTTTGGCCTCTCCCGGCACTACTCTGGGCAATATATCCTCCTGGGTTGCTCAGGATATGCAATCAAGCGGACCTGAGATTTCCCATAGCGTCACTTGCTCTACAGGTTTACATGCTATCCTTAATGCTGTTGCATGGCTACAGGCAGGAATGGCAGAGAAATTCCTTGTGGGAGGCAGCGAGGCCGCACTTACGCCATTTACAATTGCCCAGATGAGGGCAATGAAGATATATGCAACGGAGGATGCCGATTATCCATGCAGGGCACTTGACCTGGATAAAACCCGGAACAGTATGGTACTTGGAGAAGCAGCCGGGGTTTTAGGCTTAGAAAAAGATCCAAATTCTCCTTTGGCGCGTATTGCCGGAGTGGGATATGCAACAGAAAAATTTAAACATGCCGTATCCCTTTCTGCGAATGCAGAGTGCCTTCAAAGATCAATGCAAATGGCAGTAGGAAACCACAAATTATCAGATATTGACGCAATCGTTATGCACGCTCCGGGAACGATTAAAGGGGATCGGGCAGAATTCAATGCCATAAAAACCCTATTTGGAAAACAAATTCCTGCTCTCACCTCCAACAAATGGAAAATAGGTCATAGTTTTGGTGCATCGGGAATCCTGAGCTTAGAACTCACAGTATTAATGATGCAGCATCAGGAATTCATTGGAATTCCATTTGTGAATGAATTTAATCAGCCAAAAAAAACTGGAAAAAGTCCTTGTGAATGCTGTTGGATTTGGAGGGAACGCGGTAAGTA
>DATHWA010000271.1:0-4174 GCA_035461025.1 Gillisia sp.
GAAGCAGACCAGGTGCGAAAATCTTTGGCTGAAAATTTACCCCCGCTAATTTCCTGTATATATTCATTGACCATTCCACTGTCAATTGGAGTTCTATCCCTGTTTTCATCATAGAATTTAAACAACTCCCATCCCGGGATCTCCTCACATTGATTCACCAGTTTAATAAGTTTTTTGTTCCTTATAGTGACAGATTGTTCCTTCCCCTTTTTACCAACAAATTCAAACCTTATTTTATTCTTATCTGTCTTAAGATGTTTTGCTCTTAAAGTTGATAAACCATAGGTTTTGTTTTCCCTCGCATAATACGCGTTCCCTATTCTAATATGGGTTTCTTCCATAAGTCTTATAACCAGCGCAAGAACTTTTCTTCGGGTCATTTTTGGTAATTCAAGATCCTGTTCAACCTGCTTTCTTATACGCGGCAGGGTCTTTCCGAAGGATGCCATTTTAAAGAATTTTGTCTGGTTTCTAAGTTTAGACCAAACTGGATGGTAGAGGTATTGCTTTCGGTCCTTTTCGTCTCTCCCTATCACCTGCAAATGGCCCTTCTTTATTGACGAGATCCTTACATTGGACCAGGCCGGAGGAATAACCAGGCTTTTGATTCGCTCAAGGGTTTTGGCGTCTGTAACCTTTTCTCCTTTTTTATAATAGGAAAAACCACGGCCCACTTTTTTGCGCTGTATAGATAATTTCTCTTCAGCAATATAGGTGAGGTTTGCCAACTCTGTAGCCTCGGTAGGATTTTCGAGAATAGTATTAACTTCTTCAGGAGAAAGGGTCATGGCATTTTTTCTGAAAGATAAAAGTAAAAGCCATAACCTTTTGATAAAGAATTGTGAAAGTTGAAATAGAATTATAAGAGTGTATGAATAATTAATAAATATAATTTATTCAGAAAACGAGCAGAGAGGGCTATTGAGAGCCATTAATTAAGAATAAAAAGAAAACATAATTTAGGAACAATTATTGAGTAAATTATTTTAAAACCAGCAATAAACTTCATCAAATGAAAAGATACTTACTTATATTTTTAATTGTCTTCGGTAGCGTTAACCTGTATGCACAGATCAATCAGAATTTTTATAATGACAGGATGCTCCTGCAAATAGAAAATGAACCGGTTAAAGGTTTGACCGGTACTCCTTTTTTACATGAAGATTTTAGAAATGGTTTAATCATCGCAGATAATGTTGAAGCCCAGCCAGCATTCCTTAGGTATGACGTTTTGGAAGGGAAAATGGAAATAAAGCTAGATGAAAATGCAGATGAGGTTTTTGAGTTGCCACGCGTGAAAGATATTAGGTATGCTATTGATGGTTCTACCTATTATATGGATTCAAAAAGAACCAGTGAAGGAGAGCATCTCGAAGGGTATTTCATACAATATTTTGAGGGGGAAAATATTCAACTCCTTGGCTGGCCCAAAATGGATATTAGCAGGGCAAGGATGGCAGAGACCGGTTATGAAAAAGATACACCTGCTCATATTGAAGTAGAAATGGAATATTATATTAAAATGGGAGATAAACGAATTGAGGAAGTGAGGTTACGTCCAAGGAATTTCAGCAAATTTTTTGATGATTCGCCGGGTATGAAGAAATATCTTTCAAAGAATAAAGTGAAAGATGTTGAAGGTGCTGTTAAGGCCCTGGAATTTTATGAAACCAATATAGAACGGAAAGATTAATTCCATTCGAGTTTTTTTTTAAGTCGGGTTATTATTGTGCTTTATTAAATATTTGAAAAATCGTAATTAAAAAAGCCTTTTCTAAACGGGAAAAGGCTTTTTTTTACATCTAGTGGGAAAGTATTATTCGAAGTAACTAAAGGTTTCTCCATCTTTGATTTGCAGCAAACTCTCATAAATAAGACGTATCACATTTTCCACATCATCTTTATGTACCATTTCTACAGTGGTGTGCATATATCTTAAAGGAAGTGAAATTAAAGCAGATGCTACCCCGCCGTTACTGTAAGCAAAGGCATCTGTATCTGTTCCTGTTATCCTGCTTGAGGCCGCTCGCTGGAATGGTATCTCCTTCTTTTCAGCAGTTTCAATTAGTAATTCCCTAAGTTTATTTTGGACAGCAGGAGCATATGTAATTACCGGACCCTCACTTATCCTCGCATAGCCATTGGTCTTTTTCTCGATCATTGGGGTAGTGGTGTCGTGGGTTACATCTGTCACTATGGCAACATTTGGTTTTATACGCTGGGTGATCATCTCTGCCCCGCGTAGTCCTATCTCTTCCTGAACAGAGTTGGTTATATAAAGACCGAATGGTAATTGTTTCTTGTTCTCTTTTAGCAATCTCGCGACCTGGGAAATCATAAATCCGCCAATCCTGTTATCCAGGGCGCGGGAAACAAACTTATTCTCATTAAGGATAAAGAATTCATCCGGGTACGTGATAACACAACCTACGTGTACCCCCAGGGCTTCTACTTCATCTTTAGAAGAGCAACCCACATCAATGCAAATGTTGTCCATTTTAGGACCTTGTTCTTTTTCTTTATCACGGGTATGAATAGCCGGCCAGCCAAATACTCCTCTTACAATGCCTTTTTTGGTGTGGATATCCACTCGTTTTGAGGGAGCTATCTGGTGGTCACTACCCCCGTTGCGTATCACATAAATTAAACCGTCATCTGTGATATAATTTACATACCAGGAGATCTCATCGGCATGTCCTTCAATTACAACTTTGAATTTCGCTTTAGGATTTATAACTCCCACTGCATTGCCATATGTATCTGTAATAAATTCATCTACATAAGGTTTCATGTACTCCATCCATATCTTTTGGCCTTCCCATTCGTAGCCGGTAGGGGATGGGTTATTAAGGTATTTTTCCAGGAAATCTATAGCGTTTTGGTCAAGTATTTCTATTTCTTTCATTATAAAATATTTTGCACGAATTTAATAAGAATAAAATGCATAGCAAGTGCAATAATTGTAAATTTGGAATGGTTTTGGTTTATGAAAGTGGAATCTTAAAGTATAATATGTTGAGATTATCAATAGCAGCTTTGCTTTTTTTTATGATGATGGGAGGATATGCCCAGACCCGGGAACCGGTTGAGGATACTCTCGATCTGGAAAAGGAATATTTTATCATAATGGGAGATACTCTGGTGAGAGAGACAATAGATCTTGATGAGGTAATGATCCTAAACAGGCTTAAGTTTGAGTCTGAAAAGGAACGCCGGGATTATTTAATCTTAAGAAGAAAGACAAGAAAAGTTTACCCATATGCCAAAATGGCTTCTGAACGTTTGGTAGAACTTCAATCCAGACTGGACCAGATTACGAATAAGAGAGATCAAAAACGATATACCAAGATCGTGCAGGATTATATAGAAGATCAATTCTCTGCAGAATTGAAAAAACTTACCAAGACTGAAGGTCAAATCCTGGTAAAGCTTATACACAGGCAAACCGGGGTGACTGCTTTTGAGCTTGTCAAAGATTTAAAGAGTGGCTGGCGCGCCTTTTGGTATAATTCTACCGCCAGTATTTTTGATATATCCCTTAAGGAGGAATATAACCCGGAGCTGGATAAGGAAGATTATCTTATTGAAGATATACTTCAGCGATCCTTCCAGTCTAAAGTACTGGACCCACAGCCAAGTGCCCTGGATTTTAAGTTCATTGAACTTAGGAATAAGTGGAAGACGAGCACAACGAGCCGGTAATAATTAATCTTTTTAAATAGAATAATCTATAGTTTTTTCTTCTGAAGGTTTTATCAAAGGTTCATATGAAGTCTCTTTTCTATATCATGCGGAAAGATTTGTAGGGTTGCTACAAGGGTAGAAAAGTTTTTTTATTTTTTTTGTAAGGTAATGGGCAAGATTTCAACTAATTACCCGGCTGTAAAATTTATAGTTAAAAAAACCTCAATTTTTATTTGCGGGTAAGGAAAAAAGGGGTGTATATTTGCAGCCGCTTAGCGAGGGAGTAACAGCCTAAGAGTAGCGGAGTTCATTGAATAGAGCCTGGGGATTGCGCAAGGTTTGGGAAGAGATTTGCTAACTGGAAGCAGCTTCTTAAAAAAAGATTAAAAATCTTTTTGGTAGAAAGAAAAACGGGTGTATATTTGCACCCCGCTAATGAGAAAAGGCGGCTAGTTCTTCTAAAAAAATTCCCTCGAAAAAAACTTCAAAA